>NZ_JAQQDB010000019.1:0-143745 GCF_046030135.1 Caballeronia jiangsuensis | reverse complement strand
ACTTTCTTTGCAGCAGCAAAGAAAGTGACTGCCGCCCCGCACAGGGGCAGTGCTAATAAACCAAAAAGAAATCGGGATCCGGCGACAAACCCGAATGCGCCTTCACCCCTTCGACAACAAAGCCGCGACATGCGCCGAATGAGTCTGCTCGGCGATATCCTTCGCGGTCATGCCGCGATCGTCCCGCAGATCGCGTTTCGCCCCGCGGGCGAGCAACATCGACGCTGTCTCTTCCTGATCGTAGCCCGCCGCCCACATCAGCGCCGTGAGGTGATTACGATAAGCCGCGTTCACATCGACGCCCGCATCGAGCAGACGCTGCACGATAGCCGTGTGCCCGCGCCCAGCCGCATATTCGATCGCGGTCTTGCCGACGCGATCGGTCGCGGCGGCATCCGCATGATGCGCGATGAGCAGCGCCGCGATTTCGTCGTTGCCGTCGAAGGCCGCGGCCATCAACGGCGTGATGCCCTGCACGTCCGCCTGGCTCACGTTCGCGCCGCGCTCGATCAGCATGCGCGCCATCGGCGTCAGGCCTTTCTTGCACGCGCTGATGAGCGGCGTGTCGCCGATGCGGTTGCGTGAATCGATCGCCGCGCCTTCGTCGATGAGACGCGCGACTGCCGCCTGATCACCGTCGCGAGTGGCGGAAAGCAGGCGTTCGTTGAGCGTGTAGGCGTCCTGCTGCGCGTATGCGAACGCGCATGTCATCGACAAAACGAGTGTCAGCAAGCGAAGGGGGTTTGTCATCGTTATAAGGGCCTTCGTAAAGCGTCATTGCAGATTCGCGATGTAGTTCGCCAGGTTCTCGATATCCGCGTCCGTGAGATTCTTCGACACGCTCGTCATGTTGCCCGCGTCGTTGGTGCGCTTCCTGTCGCGGAAGTCCTGCAACTGTTTCACGATGTACGGATACTGCTGCCCCGCGACGCGCGGAATTTCGTTTTGCCCCGAAAAGCCGCCGAGGTGACACATCGTGCAGAGAATCTCTTCGGACTTCTTCCTGCCCGCCTCGACCTTCACCGGGTCCGCCTTGAAGTCGGTGGCGATCGGCTTTTGCGCGGCGAAATAGTCGGCGAGATCGTGCATGTCGTCGGTTGTGAGGTTCGCGGCCATCGGCGACATGCGCGGATCGCTGCGGCGGCCCGCCTTGAAGTCGCGCAGTTGCAGATAGAGATAGCGCGATGTCTGCCCCGCGAGCGACGGATAATCGCCCGTCGTCGAGTTGCCGCCGAGCCCGTGACACGAGGTGCAGACGGCAGCCTTGGCGGCCGCCGTCTGCGCATTCGCGCGGGACAGGGAAGGCAGCGACAGCAGCACGCACGCGACGATCCACAGCGCGTAGACGAGCCAGACCCGCACACGTTTCGCGCGCGTCATCATCAAGGCAGCGCGAACACGAGCAGACTGTTGCCGCGCTTGAAGTCGAGCTGCGTGTTGCCGCCCGCCGCGACCGCGATGTATTGCTTGCCGTTCACCATGTACGACACCGCCGGCGCATTGACGCCCGCGCCGCACTGGAACTCCCAGAGCTTGCGGCCGTTGGCGGCATCGAAGGCGCGGAAGAGCCCGTTGCCTTCGCCGTTGAACACGAGGCCGCCCGCGGTCGCGAGCACGCCGCCGATCAACGGCTGATCGGTCTTGTAACCCCACGCGATCTTGCCGGTATCGACATTCACCGCGACGAGCCTGCCCCATTGCTGCTCGGACGGAATCGTCTTGAACGCGCCGCCGAGCCACAGCTTGCCGCCGGGATACGCCGCTTCCTCGACCTGATACGTCATCGGCTGATGCAGGTTCGCCGCATAAGCCATGCGCGTCTTCGGGCTGAACGCCATCGGCGACCATTCGACGCCGCCGTTCGCGCCGGGCAGCATGCGCGCGCCGGTCGGCGTCGGCAGGGTCCACACGCCTTCCTGCGGAATCATCGCCTCCGAAATGCGGATGAGCTTGCCGTCGCGGCGGTCGTGCACGTAGACGAAGCCGGTCTTGCCGCCGTGGAGTATCCCCGGAACCATCTGTCCGTTCTTGTCCTTCACGTCGACGAGAATCGGCGGGCTCACCGCGTCGAGATCCCATACGTCATGCGCGATGTACTGGAAGTGCCACTTGTACTTGCCGGTATCGAGATCGACGGCGACGAGCGAATCCGTATAGAGATTGTCGCCGGGGCGAATCGCGCCATACAGGTCCGGCGACGGATTGCCGACCACGAAGTACACCGTGCGCGTCTTGCGATCGATCGCGGGCGCCATCCACACGCCGCCGCCGAGCGTCTTGTTGAAGTCGCCGCCCTTCTCCGCGAGCGTCTTCTTCTCGGCCGCGATATCGCGCTTCATGTTGCGGCCGACCGCGTCGTTCTCCGCCCACACGCCTTCGCTGCCCGTGTCGGGGATCGTGTAGAAGGTCCACAGCAACTGGCCGGAGTTCGCATCGAACGCCTTCACGAAGCCGCGTATGCCGTACTCGCCGCCGTTCGTGCCGATCAGCACCTTGTCGTCGACGACCACCGGCGCCATCGTCTCCGAATAGCCCTCTTCCGGATCGGCGATCTGCGTCGACCACAGCACGTTGCCGGTCTTCGCGTCGAGCGCGACGAGCTTCGCATCGAGCGTGCCCATGAAGAGCCGGTCGCCCGAGATCGCCACGCCGCGATTGTTCGGGCCGCAGCAGAAGGTCGTGACCGGACCCATCTTGTGATTGTAATGCCAGAACTCCTTGCCCGTCACCGCGTCGATCGCATAGACGTGGTTGTACGACGTGGTGAGGAACATCACGCCGTTCGAAACGATCGGCGCGGTTTCCATCGACTCCATCACCGCCGTCTGGAAGATGAACGCGGGCTTGAGCTTCGCCACATTCGACGTATTGATCTGCGTCGCGGGCGCATAGCGCGTTTCGGCATACGATCCGTTCGAATGCAGCCAGGACGCGCTGTCGCCCGCGGCGCCGTCGAGCTGTTGCTGCGAGATGGGTCGCAGCGAACTCGGAACCGGTGCGGCTTGCGTCGTGTTGGTGTTCTGGATTTCGTCGGCGCCCGAGGCTTCGTGCGATGTCACGATTCCGAAAGCACCGAAGGCAACAATGAGCGGAACGAGCGAGGTACGGGAAAAACCGGCCATGTCAGTCTCCCAAATAGTTTTTGTGTCGTCCTCGTGGTGCGCGGCGGGGCATCACTTGCCCTCTTCTGCGCCCGCAAAAAAGAATAGGCAATTTAAAAAGGCATTTCCAGATTTCGTGCAAAGACTGCGTTCGACGCGTCACGCATCGGACGAAGGGTATTTCAGGGGCAGGCGCGTCGCGATTTTTAGTAGTATGGATTGGCGTGCCGTTGTGTTGCGCCCCTTACGCCGGGAACAGCTTGCCGGATCGCCGGCTTTCGCTTATCGCTTGTTCATCTCTCGCTGCGCGCTACGCCCGTACCCGAGCGCCGCATCGACCATCACCTTCATCCGGACGCACCATGCCAATCCCTTACAACGGGCAGCCGAATCCGAATCCACGCCAGCCGGTGGACATCGCGCGCATCCTGCTCGTCATCACGATCCTGACCGCGCTCACGGTCGGCAGCCTCTACGTCCTGCGCCCGTTTCTGCCGGGCCTCATCTGGGCCACGACGATCGTCGTCGCGACCTGGCCGCTCATGGTCGGCGTGCAGCGTCGCGTCGGCAACCGCCGCTGGCTCGCGACGACCGTGATGCTGCTGATCCTGCTGATCGTCATCGTCCTGCCGCTCTATGAAGCGATCTCCACGCTCGCGCTGCATGGCGGCGAGATCATGGCGGCCATCAAGAGCCTGCCTTCCTATGCGCTGCCGCCGCCGCCGGGCTGGGTGCACGACATTCCGCTCGCGGGCGCGCGCGTCGCGACCGAATGGCAGTCGCTCTCCGACGCCGGCCCCGGCGGCCTGCTCGCGAAGCTCGAACCCTACGTGACGATCGCCGCGCGCTGGATGCTGTCGCATGCCGCGGTCGTCGGCGTGTTCGTGATGCACATGGTCATCACCGTCATCATCTCCGGCATTCTGTATATGAACGGCGAGGCGGCCGGACGCTTCGTCACCCGCTTCGCGACGCGCATCGCCGCGCGCCGTGGCGCGGAAGCCGTCAAGCTCGCCGGCCTCGCGATCCGCGCGGTGGCGCTCGGCATCGTCGTGACGGCGGTCACGCAGTCGGCGCTCGGCGGCATCGGGCTCGCGCTCGCGGGCGTGCCGGCCGCGGGCATCATCACGGCCATCATGCTGATGCTGTGTCTCGCGCAAATCGGCCCGCTGCTGCCGCTTCTGGGCGGCGTCGCATTTCTTTACTGGCACGGCTCGAATGTCGCCGCGTCGCTGCTGCTCGTATGGTCGATCATGATCGCCATGCTCGACAATTTCCTGCGGCCCATTCTTATCAAGCGCGGTGTGAATCTCTCGATGCTGCTGATTCTTTCCGGCGTGCTCGGCGGCATGTTTGCGTTCGGAATAGTCGGATTATTCATCGGCCCCGTGATTCTCGCGGTGACGTCGACGATTCTTAATGCGTGGATCAACGAGCAGCCGCCGCTGCCGCAAGTCGAAGCGACGAGTAACGAAGAAGTCGCCAAAGCCACGTCCACACGGGATCTGGCGGATGCATCGAGAAGGCAGACCTGATTGATAAATAGATTCACATTTTGTTGTTTTTATTCTCGCCAATCAGATTGCGCTTAAATCGAAAATTCGGAGTCTTACTAAAATGAGACTCTATCCGAGTTAATGCGCCGTTTTGCGATTATTCAACGGTGTGAATCCGTTACAATGCCTTCCATTGTTATTTGCCCGTTTGAGGGCGCAGGGGATTGACCATGTCTTTGCGTGACGTGGAAGTCATCGATTACATCGGAGTGAATATTCTTTTCAAGCGCGTTTATGTCGGACTCTTCGATGATCTCGACTGGCGCGATGAAAAGGAGCATCAGGATTTGCTCACGAAGAAGATCGACCGCTACATCCGTTACATTCGTTCGGGACAGTTGCTGCTGAGCTATCCGAAGGTTCGCGGCTATGAGATCGTGGTCGAATATGTGTCGATGCATCCCATGACGTCGTCCGGGGTCGAGTTCTGGAAATCGCGTGAACGCGTGCTCGCCGACGCCGGTTACAAGGCGCACATCCGCGGCGTGGATGTGCGTCATTCGCTCGGCATCACGGTCGACAAGCCGGAGCACGTCAATGCGGAACCCGTCGAGCCGCCCGCGCTCGAAGTGCTCGACGCGGACCCGCTCACCAAGCAACTCGCGGATGTCGCCGATATTTCATATCTCCCGTCCCCGACGCCCAAAACGCGCCGGCAGCAAGCGCTGCCCGTGCTCAGGCGGCTCGTGATGCGACAGGCCGCCAGTCACTGAAGCGAACGATCCCGCGCAATCGAACAAAAAGCGGCGTGGCTCAACCCTGAGCCCGCCGCTTTTCTTGTTGCGCGCGCCGATTACCTCACGCCGCTCAATGCCGACGAAGCGACGGACGGCACCGAGATGCCATTGGTCTTCGCGTACTGCACCGCCTGCGTGAGCGTCTGCACCAGCGACTGCAACTGTCCCGGCGCCGATTGCGCGATATAGCTCGCAGCCTGCGCGGTCGCCGGATTCGAGCCGGCCTGCAGGAGCGACGACATGTTCATCGAATTGGTCACCGAGCCGAGATTCGACTGCAATCCGGCGTACTGCTTCACGCCCTGCCCGAGCGAGGCGAGACCGTCGCTGAAGCTTTGCTTGCTCGCGGCCGTCGGCGGCGGCGTGGAGCCGCTCGTGAACGCCTGCATCAACGATTGCGACACGCTCTGCTGCGTGCCGCCGAGTTGCGACAGCACGCTCGTGCTCGGCACGCCGCTCCCGCCCGATGCGCCCGACAACACGCCCGCCGCCGATTGCGCCTGGCTCGCGACGCTCGACATGCTCATCGCCGATGCAAGATTCGATTGTCCCGAGAGCACTTGCTGGTTCGCGCCGAGATAGCCCTGCACGAGCGAGTTCAGCGCGGAAGGCTGCGCCGCGCCGTTCGCGCCGCCGGCCACTTCGGAACTGCCGCTGCCGAAGCCGAACTGCTGGAGATTGAGTTGTGCATACGATGCGGCCGGCGCGATCAACGCGAATGCGATGCCGGCCGACAGAACTGCGAGCCGTGACGTACGGTTCGGCATGGTCGGTTCCCCTCTTGAATTGTCCGATGATCGATAAGCCCCGTTCGACCATCGGCCATTTCGCCGGTTCGCCGCAGAAACATTTGCTTGCGATTTCCGTCAGGAGATTACGCGCACAGGTCCGCGAGCGGATGCATCTCCCGGCGCCACGGCGACGAGAGAAAGTGCTGCACGCGTTCGGCGCGCACCTGCGCGAGCGTCGTCGGCGCGAAACGCGGCCGCTCGTCCTTGTCGATGATGAGCGCGCGCACGCCTTCGACGAAATCGCCGTCGTCGATTGCGCGGTACACGACGCCCAGTTCCATCCGAAAGCAATCCGCGAGCGTCATCTGACGGCCGCGCAGGAGCGCGTGACAGGTCACTTCGAGCATCGTCGGCGAATGGCTTTCGAGCGTGGCGAGCGTCGCGCGCGCCCAGTCCGATTCGTCCGTCGCCAGCGACGCTGTGATGCGCTCCACGCCGCCCGTCGCGCACACGCTGAAATGGCGTTTGATCTGCGCGCGGATATCGTCGAGCGGCGCGTGCCGTTCGATGTTCGCGGCCGGCACGAACACACGCTTTAGTTGCGTGATCGCATCCTGTGCATCGTCCCAGCGCAGCTTGTCGAGGCGCTCGATGAAGGCGCGCAGCCATGTCGACGGCACGCATTCGTCCGCGAGCCCGACGCGCTTCGCATCCGCGCCCGAAAGACGCGCGCCCGTCAGGCCGACGTACAGCGCGAGATCGCGCGGCAGCACGCGCAGAAAGTGCGTCGCGCCGACATCGGGCAACAGGCCGATGCGCGTCTCGGGCATCGCCATGCGCGTGCGCTCGGTCGCGATGCGCAGCGCCGCGCCCTGCGCGAGCCCCATGCCGCCGCCCATCACGATGCCGTCCATCAGCGCGATCACGGGCTTCGCAAAACGATGCACCGTGAAATCGAGCCGATATTCGTCGATGAAGAATTTCAGCCACGGCGTCTCGTGATGCGGATCGGTGCGCGCCGCGTGGTAGAGCTTGCGCACGTCGCCGCCCGCGCAGAACGCCTTGTCGCCCGCACCGCGCAGCACGACCGCCGCGATGGCGTCGTCCGCGGCGCATTGCGCGAAGCGTTCGGTGAGAAGCGCGATCATGTCGTGCGACAGCGCGTTCAGTGCGTGCGGCCGGTCGAGCGTGACGATCGCCACGCGATTGACGATCTCGAAGCCGACCTCCGGCGCGTCGCGCAACAATCCCTGCGTGCTCATGACACGCTCCACTTCGGCTTGCGCTTGTCGAGAAACGCGGCGACGCCTTCGCGCTGATTCGCGCCATCGAAAAGATCGACGAAGCGCTCGCGTTCGAGCGCCAGTGCCGCGCGGCGCGGCACGCCTTCGCGCGCGGCGTGAATCAGCGGCTTCGAATATGCGACGGCATCCGGGCTCATCGACGCGACGCGGGCCGCGATCGTCAAGGCGGCTTCATATGCGCCGCCGCTCGCGACCACTTCCTCGACGAGACCGATGCGCAATGCGGTCTGCGCATCCACGCGCTCGCCCGTCAGGATGATGCGCTTCGCCCAGCCTTCGCCAACGAGCCACGGCAGCGTCTGCGTGCCGCATCCGCTCGGCAAGAGCCCGACCGACGCCTCCGGCAGCGCCATCTGCGCATGTTCCTCGGCGATGCGGATATCGCAGGCGAGCGCGCATTCGAGTCCGCCGCCCATCGCATAGCCGTTGATCGCGGCGATCGTCACCGCGCGCGCGTTCTGCAACGCCTCGAATGCCGCGCCGAAGCGTTGCGCGGCGACTCGTGCGTGCGCCTTGTCGCCATCGGCGAACTGATTGAGGTCCGCGCCCGCGCTGAAGAATTTCGGGCCGGCGCCCGTCACGACGATGGCGCGCACGTGCGCATCGCGGTTCAGGCCTTCGACGGTCTCCTGCAGCGTCGCGAGGCCATCGGCCGTGAACGCGTTGGCCGGCGGACGGGCGAGACGAATCGTGACGGTTGCACCGTCGCGCGTGACTTCGATCATCGTGAGGATTCCTTTTTAGTCGGCTTTGCTGGTCTGACGCAGCTCCGGGAAATCCTCTTCCCAGAACTCGAACTCGCCGCGCGCGCCATCCTGCGTGCGCGCGATTTCCTGTCTGCGCAGATCGACGCGGCGGATCTTGCCGGAGATCGTCTTCGGCAATTCCGCGAATTCCAGACGACGGATGCGCTTGTAGGGCGCGAGCCGCTCGCGTGAGAACGCGAACACGCTTTTCGCGAGCTCCGGTCCGATGGAATAGCCGTGGCGCAGCGTGACGAACGCCTTCGGCACCGACAGGCGCAGCGGATCGGGGCTCGGCACGACGGCCGCTTCCGCGATCGCCTCGTGTTCGATCAGCACGCTCTCCAGCTCGAACGGACTCAATCGATAATCCGACGACTTGAACACGTCGTCCGCGCGGCCGACATAGACGAAATAGCCATCCGCGCCGCGCGCCGCGACGTCCGACGTGCGATAGAAGCCGCCGCGCATGGCGTTCTCGGTGGCTTTGGGATTGTCGGCGTAACCGGTCATCAGGCCGAGCGGCGGCGGATCGAGCACGAGCGCGATCTCGCCTTCCTCCGCCGGATTGTCGTCGGGATCGAGCAGCGCCACGCGATAACCCGGCAGCGGACGGCCCATCGAGCCGGGCACGAGCCGCTGACCCGGCGTGTTCGCGATCTGCGCGGTGGTTTCGGTCTGACCGTAGCCGTCGCGGATCGGTACGCCCCAGGCCGCCTGCACGCGCTCGACGACTTCGGGATTGAGCGGCTCGCCCGCGCCTACGATCTCGCGCAGCTTCACCTCGTACGACGCGAGCGGCTCCTGCACGAGCATGCGCCACACGGTCGGCGGCGCGCAGAGCGTCGTGACTTCGTGCCGGACGAGCACGTCGAGCGCGCGAGTCGCGTCGAAACGGCTGAAGTTGTAGATGAACACGCACGCCTGCGCATTCCACGGCGCAAAGAAGCAGCTCCACGCGTGCTTCGCCCAGCCGGGCGAGCTGATGTTCCAGTGCACGTCGCCGGGTTGCAGGCCGATCCAGTACATCGTCGACAGATGGCCAACCGGATAGCTCTGATGCGTATGCGCGACGAGCTTCGGCTTCGACGTCGTGCCCGACGTGAAATACAGCAGATAGGGATCGTTCGCGTTTGTTACGGCATCCGAAACGAATTCAGGCGAGGCATCGTAAGCGGCTTCATACGCGAGCCAGCCTTCCTTCGCGCCGCCCACGGCGATGCGCAGGCCAGGCACCTCGATGTCGTGAAACTTCTGCGTCTCCGCCGCATCGACGATCACGTGCTGCACGCCGCCGAGCGCGATGCGGTCGCGCAGGTCGGCGGGCGCGAGTTGCGTGGTCGCGGGCAGCACGATCGCGCCGAGCTTCATCGCGGCGAGCATCGTTTCCCAAAGCTCGACGCGGTTCGGCAGCATCAGCAGGATGCGCTCGCCGCGCTTCACGTCGAGACCGCGCAAATGATTCGCGACGCGCGCGGAGCGCTCGCTCATCTGCGCGAACGAGAGACGCGTCTCGCCGCCGCCTTCATCGACGATATGCAGCGCGGGCGCATCGTTGCCGCGCGCCATCGGGTCGAAATAATCGAGCGCCCAGTTGAAACGATCCAGCGACGGCCATCTGAAGTCGCGATACGCGGTGTCGTAATCGGTGCGATGAGCAAACAGAAAGTCTCGTGCTTCGATGAAAGCGTGGGCGTCGTTCATTGCGTCTCCTGTCGTTTTTTTAAGCGCGAGTCAAACGTTGCGTGCGATCACCATCCGCTGCACTTCGCTCGTGCCTTCGTAGATCTGCGTGATGCGCGCATCGCGATAATGACGCTCCACCGGATAGTCCTGCAGATAGCCGTATCCGCCGTGAATCTGAATCGCATCGGAACACACGCGCTCGGCCATCTCCGACGCATACAGCTTCGCCTGCGATGCCTCCGACAGACAGGCGATGCCTTCCGTGCGCATGCGCGCCGCGTGATGGATCAGAAGGCGCGCGGCGTTGATCTGCGTTTGCATGTCGGCGAGCATGTTCGCGACCGACTGATGCTCGTGGATCGGTTTGCCGAACTGCACGCGTTCCTTCGCGTAGGCGCGCGCCGCATCGAAGGCCGCGCGCGCGATGCCGAGCGCCTGCGCCGCGATGCCGATGCGTCCGCCCTCCAGATTCGACAACGCGATCTTCAGGCCCTCGCCGCGTTTGCCGAGCAGATTGGCGGCGGGAATCGCACAATCGTCGAAGGTGATCGGACAGGTATCGGACGCGCGGATGCCGAGCTTGTGCTCCGGTGCGCCGACGTTGAAGCCGGGCGTGTCCGTCGGCACGATGAAGGCCGAGATGCCGCGCTTGCCCTGATCGGGATCGGTGACGGCGAAGACGATCGCCACGCCCGCGCGCTTGCCGTTCGTGACGAACTGCTTGCTGCCGGAGAGAACCCACTTGCCGTCCTTTTCGACGGCGCGCACGCGCAGGTTGTTCGCTTCCGAGCCGGCCTGCGGCTCCGTCAGGCAAAACGCGCCGATGATCTCGCCGCTCGCCAGCTTCGGCAGCCATTCGGCCTTTTGCGCGTCGGTGCCGTAGGCGAGGATCGGGCCGCAGCCGACGGAGTTGTGCACGCTCATCATCGTCGCGCAGGACGCGCAGCCGGCGGCGATCTCTTCCATCGCGAGCGCGTACGCGGTGTAGTCGCTGAAGGTGCCACCGAGTTCGGCGGGCACGACCATGCCGAGCAGGCCGAGCTCGCCCAACTGGCGCACGACGGCGTCGGGAATGGCGCCGTCCTTGTCCCATTGGCCCGCGTTCGGCGCGAGCACTTCGGTGGCGAACTGGCGAGCCGCGTCGCGGATCATGCGCTGCTCTTCGGTGAGGAATGCGTCGATCATGTGTCGTCTTCGGTGAATGAGGCTGGGGCGGCGGGCCGTATCGATCGTATACACTTTCTGGCCGCCGCCGGGTCGTCGATGAAGGGCGGATGGGCCGTCTGAGCACGAGTCTAGGCAATCGCCGGACGTTAGCCGATGCCCAAAACGATCACGCTAACTGAGCGCTTTGGCCACCTAGTGACAACCCCAAGTCCCAAAAAGAAGATCGAACGCGATTCGATTTCCGTGAGTCTCGTCGAGGCGGCATTGCGATGCGCCGAGGCGCGTGGCGTCACGCGCGAGCATTTGCTGGCCGCCGCGGGCATTGCGCCGGCGACGCTCGATTCGCCGCGCGCGCGCGTGTCGCCGGTGCAGTACGGCAAGCTGTGGAACGCCACCGCCGACGCGCTCGACGACGAGTTCTTCGGCCAGGACGCGCATCCGATGCGGCGCGGCAGCTTCGTGCTCCTGTGTCACGCCGCGTTATCGTCGCGCGACGGCGCGCAGGCGCTCGCGCGCATCGCGAACTTCATGCGCCTCGTGCTCGACGAGCTGACTTTCGAGCTCGATATCGACAAGACGCGCGTGCGCATCTGGCTCGATGACAAAGGCCCGCCCAAGACGATGTTCGCCTACGCGACGGGGTTCATCCTCGTGTACGGGCTGCTGTGCTGGCTGGTCGGGCGGCGCATTCCGTTGCTGGCGGCGCATATGCGCTGTCCCGAGCCCGCCGACAGCGACGAATACCGGCTGATGTTCTGCAACGATCTTCGATTCGACGAGACGCGCTCGTTCGTCGACCTGTCGGCGGAATGCGCGGCGCTGCCGGTCGTGCAGACGCCCGCGACGCTCAAGCGCTTCCTGCGCGACGCGCCGGCGAATTTCATCGTGAAATATCGCAATCCGGATTCGCTCGCGGCGCGCATCAGAACGCGCCTCAGGCAAACCGCGCCGACGGACTGGCCCGAAGCCGAGAGCATCGCGGCGGCGCTCCACATGGCCGAAGCGACGTTGCGACGCCGCCTGAAACAGGAAGGGCTCACCTATCAGACGATCAAGGACGCGTTGAGACGCGATCTCGCGATCGCGCGCCTCGCACATACGCAGCAGACGATCCCGCAGATCTCCGACGCGCTCGGCTTCGCGGAACCGAGCGCCTTTCGCCGCGCGTTCAGGAAGTGGACGGGCGTGCGCCCCGCGGATTATCGCCGGGAGGGCTGACTGCGGGCGCGCTTCGGGGCTGCTATATTGAATCGACGATGACCTCGCATCACGGAGCGCGCCATGAAGAAAGCCAGCCGAGATGAACGTTCGAAGCAGGATCGGCCGGACCCGGCCAACGAAGAGGACTTGCTCGACGAAGCGCTGGAGGAAACCTTCCCCGCCAGCGACCCGATCGCCGTGCACCCCGAGCCGGACACCCCGAAGGACGGCAAAAAGAAATAGTTATTCGCCCGCTTCGGGCTCATCCGGGCTCGACAGCAGCACCACGAGCTTTTCCACATGCTGGTGCAGGAGCTTCACGTGCTTGTCGATCTGTTCGAGACGCCCGGTCAGGTCGGCCTTCGCGGACTCGCTCATGCGATCCGACGCGATGAGTTCGTCGACCTTCGGCTGCATGCCTTCCACCTGAAGCAGCCCGAGCTGCCGCTCCAGGCGGCGCAAATCCTGTGACAGCAGTTCGCGATTCTTGCGAAAGAGCAGATCGCGGCGGTTCGTTTCAGCCTGTTGCTGGGCGAGATCGGCGACGCGGCGCGTCGCCTCGGTCTGGGAAAGCAGTGGTTCGGGGCCGCGCAGCACGGAGCGCTTCGGCGCGGGATGAGCCGTGCCGCGAAACACGGCCATCGGCGTTTCCTCGTCGATCGCGCGCAGGACGTCGGCCGGGACCTCCTCCAGCGTGCGGCGCTCGTCCATCCAGTGCGGCGGCAGGCCGGTCACGAGCTCGATGCCGCGCACGAATTCCTCGTTGAAATCGCGCTGACCGGCGACGATCAGCTTCATGAACGTCGGCGAGAAGCTCATCATGCGCGCGAGACGCGCAGCGCCGCCCGGCGTCCCGACCAGCACGTTCAGATTGGACCGCCAGACAAGGAACAGCGTTTCGTCGAAATCTTCCATGAACAGGCTCCAGGCAGACCGACGCGCCCGATTGTGCGCATCAGCGTTGCGCGCGCGAGATCCGCGCGCATGCATATCCGGTTCCCGAATATCGCTGCGCACCTCGACCGGTGCGCCGTCCACATACCGCATAAAACACCATACTAACGTCATCGGCAAGCGTGGCGGACATGGCACGCGCGCGACGCGACAGTTGCATCGCCGCCACACGCATTCCGCCGGCCCGCTTACGGCTCGTTGCGCAGATAACCTTCCTTGCTCGGATCGAGCATGCGCCAGGAAACGATGAGCGAAATCGCGCACATCACGGTGACATACCAGAAGAAGGTCGATTCGCTGCCCACCGATTTGAGCCACAGCGCGACGTATTCCGCCGAGCCGCCGAACACCGCGTTGGCGACCGCATACGACAGGCCGACGCCCAGCGCGCGCACTTCCGGCGGGAACATTTCCGCCTTGATGAGACCGCTGATCGACGTATAGAAGCTCACGATCGCGAGCGCGATCACGACCAGCACGAATGCCATGACCGGGCTCGCCACCGTGGACAGCGCGTGCAGCAGCGGCACCGTGCCGATGGTCGCGAGCCCGCCGAACCACAGCATCGACGCGCGGCGGCCGATACGATCCGACAGCGCGCCGAACAGCGGCTGCAGCAGCATGTAGACGAAGAGCGCCGCGGTCATCACGTTGCTGGCGGTTTTGGCATGCATGCCCGCCGTGTTGACCAGATACTTCTGCATGTAGGTCGTGAACGTGTAGAAAATCAGCGAGCCGCCCGCCGTGAAGCCCACGACGGTCATGAACGCGGCCTTGTGCTTCATCAGCCCGGCGAGCGTGCCCGCTTCCTTGCGATCGCGCGTTTCGGCGGTCGAGGTTTCATCGAGCGAGCGTCGCAGGTAGAGCGAAACCAGCGCCGCGCATGCGCCGATGAAGAACGGCACGCGCCAGCCCCACGCCTTCAGCTCTTCCGTCGACAGAAACTGTTGCAGAACCACCAGCACGAGCAGCGCGGCAAGCTGGCCGCCGATCAGCGTCACGTACTGGAACGACGCGAAGAACCCGCGCCGGCCGCGCAGCGCCACTTCACTCATGTAGGTCGCGCTCGTGCCGTACTCGCCGCCCACGGACAAACCCTGGAACAGGCGCGCGATCAGAAGCAGAAACGGCGCCCACGCGCCGATGGATGCGTAGGTCGGCAGAAAGGTGATGACGAGCGAGCCGCCGCACATCATGAGCACGGAGATCATCATCGCGTTGCGGCGGCCGTGCTTGTCGGCGATACGGCCGAAGAGCCAGCCGCCGATCGGGCGCATCAGGAACCCCGCCGCGAACACGCCCGCGGTGTTCAACAACTGGACCGTCGGATTGCCGCCCGGAAAGAACGCCGACGAAAAATACAGCGCGAGGAACGAGTAGATATAAAAATCGAACCACTCGACGAGGTTGCCCGACGAAGCCCCGACGATTGCGAAAACGCGGCGCCGGGTGTCCTCTGCGGTATAAGCGGGAAGGTCGGTCATGTTGTTTCTGATCTCTTGGTCACTGTCTGGATGGCGTTTGCCGGGGCTCGTGACCCCGGTCCGGGCGCTCTTGCGGCGTTCGGGCGCAAGTTTATACGACGGTTCGGGCGAAAGCGCGCTCACGTGGCGCGCCGAACACGGCCGAAAGTCATAAGCGAATTCGCGCAGCCGCGCGGTTGCGCCGTCTCCGACGATGACGTCAGGTGTCCGCCGAGGCTTGCCGCAAAAGCATTCGCCGCCCTTGCGACCGCTTTATGCGACGCTTTCGACGCGTTCCGCCGATGCCTCGGTCGTTCACGTTAGGTAATTACCCTGATCAAAGATTTTGCTGACTATTTATCGATAAAGTCTCGGAATCACGATTCGCATCGACGAGGACCGCATGAATCCGCATCAACCGATCACCCTCGACGCCGCGCTGGCGTCGAAGTTCGCTCAGGTCGCGCTCGGCCATCTGACGCGCGAATATCCGAACAAGCTCGATCACGTGATGGCGAGCGAGTCCGATGTCCAGAGCCCGCGCGCGCTCCATCCGATCTTCTACGGCAGCTTCGACTGGCATTCGTGCGTGCACGGCTACTGGCTGATCGCGCGGCTCTACGACCGCTTTCCCGGATTGCCGGAGGCGCCGCGCATCCGTGCAGGGATCGACGAACATTTCACCGATGCCAACGTCGCGGCCGAAGTCGCGTATCTGCAACGCACGGCTGCGCACGGCTTCGAGCGTCCCTACGGCTGGGCGTGGCTGCTCGCGCTCGCCGGACAACTCCACTCGATGCCTTCCGACGACGGCAAGCGCTGGGCCCGTGCGCTTGCCCCGCTCGCCGATGCGTTCGTCGCGCGCTTCGAGGAGTTTCTGCCGAAATCGACGTATCCGCTTCGGGTGGGCACGCACTTCAACATGGCATTCGCACTGACGCTCGCGATCGGCTACGCGCGCGCCACAGAGAACGCGGGCTTCGAACGCCTGCTGAGCGATACGGCCTTGCGCTGGTTCGAGAAGGACGAAGGCTGTCAGGCGTGGGAGCCGGCGGGCGACGAGTTCCTGTCGCCGTCGCTGATGGAAGCCGTGTTGATGCGCCATGTGCTGCCGGGCGATCAGTTCGTCGGCTGGTTCGACCGGTTTCTGCCGCGCATTGCCGCGCGCGAGCCGGCGACGCTCTTCACGCCCGCCACGGTCACGGATCGCAGCGACGGCAAGCTCGCGCACCTCGACGGCCTGAACCTCTCCCGCGCGTGGTGCCAGCGCACGATCGCGCGGGCATTGCCTGCTGGCGACGCGCGCATCGCGGTGCTCGAAACGGCCGCGAACGAAC
Organism: Caballeronia jiangsuensis; assembly: GCF_046030135.1. NCBI lineage: Bacteria > Pseudomonadati > Pseudomonadota > Betaproteobacteria > Burkholderiales > Burkholderiaceae > Caballeronia > Caballeronia jiangsuensis. The sequence goes on along the minus strand of NZ_JAQQDB010000019.1, from coordinate 127,766 downwards.
ATCTGGCGTCGGGCATCGCGCATGTTGCGGGCGATTACATGGGCGAGCACTGGCTCGCGACATTCGCGCTGCTGGCGCTCGAAGCCTGATCCGCCTCAGACGCGCGGCTGAAACGCGATCACGCCCATGCCGATGAGCGCGATCGCCGCGCCCGCGATGTCCCACGCCGTCGGCCGGATGCGATCGACGGCCCATAGCCACGCGATCGCCACGCCGATATACACGCCGCCGTACGCCGCATAGATGCGCCCGGCGGCGGCGTCGTGCAGCGTGAGCAGCCAAGCGAACAGCGCGAGCGACAGCGCGCCGGGCACGACGAGCCACGGCGAGCCGCCCTCCCTGAGCCATCGATACGGGAAATAGCAGCCGGCGATCTCGGCGATGGCCGTGACGACATAGAGCGCGAATGTTTTCATGACGCGCATTATCGACGCCCGCCCGAAGTTGCGCCGCCATCGCCGCGCCCGGACAATGACGCGCTTGTCACGAACCGCCGGCCCGAACACCTTGCAGACGCCCCCACAAAACGATTCGACCGAAACCGCCGCGCTGCCCGTGCACTGGCACAAGCGCGTGTTGACGCTCGCGTTTCCGATCGTCCTCGCCAACCTCACGCAGCCGATTCTCGGCGCGGTCGATACGGCCGTCGCCGGGCATCTCGACGGGCCGCAGTATCTCGGCGGCGTCGCGCTCGGCGGACTCGTGTTCAGCTTCGTGTTCTGGGGTTTCGGCTTTCTGCGCATGGGCACGACGGGACTCGTCGCGCAGGCGTTCGGCGCGCATGACGACGAGGCTTTGCGCGCGAGCGTGCTGCGCGCCCTGCTGCTCGCGCTCGTGATCGGCGCGGCGGTGCTGGCGCTGCAGGTGCCGATCATCCGTTATGGGCTCGTCGCGCTGGGCGGCAGCGCCGCCGTGCAGGACACGGCGAGCGCGTATTGTCATGCGCGCATCTGGGCCGCGCCGTTCGCGCTCGGCAATTACGTCGTGCTCGGGTATTTGCTCGGCTGCCAGCGCGTGCGGCTCGCGCTCGTCACGCAGATCTTCATCAATCTCGTGAATATCGTCGCGGTGTTGCTGTTCGTGTATCGCTTCGACTGGGGCATCGCGGGCATCGGCGCGGCGACTGCCTTCGCGGATTTTTGCGGCTTCGCGCTCGGCGTCGCGATCCTGTGGCATTCGCGTCCGCGCGGCCTCGCACCGCTCGCGCTGGGTTCGATCTTCGATGCGCACGCGCTCAGGCGGCTCGTCGCGATCAACCGCGACATCTTCATCCGCACGATCTGTCTGCTCGGCTCGTATGGCTGGTTCGCGCATCTCGGCGCGCGGGAGGGCGACGCGATCCTCGCCGCCAACGCCGTCCTGCTCAATTTTCAGACATTCATGTCTTTCGGACTCGACGGCTTCGCGCACGCGGCCGAAGCGCTCGTCGGCGCGGCGGCCGGCGCGCGCGACCGTCACGCGTTCCGGCAGGCCGTGAAGATCACAATGTTCTGGTCGGCGATCGGCGCGGCGGGCTTTTCGGTCGTCTACTGGATGAGCGGCGAATGGATCATCGGCAAGCTGACCGATCAGGCCATCGTGCACGCGGCGGCGGTGCGCTATCTGCCGTGGGCGTCGATTCTGCCGCTCGCATCGGTGGCGGGCTTTCAGCTCGACGGCGTGTTCATCGGCGCGACCCGCACGCACGAACTCATGAAAGCGATGGCCGTCTCGCTCGCGGTGTTCCTGCTCGCCGCCTGGGCGCTCGCGGGATCGCTCGGCAATCACGGACTGTGGCTCGCGCTCACGCTTTTCATGGTGGCGCGCGGCATCACGCTCGCGGTTCAGGTGCCCGCGATCGAGCGCGCGGCGTGCGCGCCCGATCGGCGCTGAGTCACTGAGGAAGCGGCTTCACGGCGGCGAGGCCATCGAGCAGCGCCTTGTGGAACGCCGCCGGGTCCTGCATCTGCGGCGCGTGGCCCAGTTCGGGAAACTCGACGAGCCTCGCGCCCTCGATGCGCTCCTTCGCCAGCTTCGCGAGATCCGGATAGTGGCCGAGCGTCGGACGAATTTCCGGCGGCGCGAAATCCTTGCCGCAGCAGCGTCGGCGTTTTCAACTGATCGAATTCGTAGACGACCGGCTGCGTGTAGAAACGTGCGGTGTACACGTTTTTCGATGCCGCTCGAATGTTCATTCCATCAAGCTTGAAATCAAGTGTGTGCCGGAGGCGGTACGTGTAGCGACTCCTTGCATTGCATCGCCAGACAGACCGGTGTCTAAGTCATACTTAGGCCGCCTGAGTCGCCTTTCCGGAACGCACCACAAACCGTACCCGTTCACCAATCTTTGGACGGACAGCGTCCGACGAACTCTTGTGTATAGCGACTTTATATGGGCCGTAACTAACCTCAATTAATTCACCTTTGCGATCATTTCGAACAACAGATCCGAGATAAATTCCGTCCGCAAGTCGTAGCTCGGTCGCCGCCACCCCGATTTTGCTTCTATTTCTTTCTCCTTTTCTTGCATTATCGAGGCGCTGAAATTGATGCTCTGAAAGTTTCTTTAGAATAAGCCCCGTTACCTCAGGAGCTCTATTACTATTATTTGGCAATTTTTGATCAAACAGGATCTTCACTGCCAGCTCAAACGCAGATTTAAACTCACAATCAATCCTAGTGAGCGTTTCAAGAAATTTCCTGTCATTTAGACCAGAGTGTTTTGACAAAGCTGTAGCTATAATACGCTTCACTAAAAGTGCTATGTGAAATACCCACTCTTTCATGCTCGGCCTGTGCACGATTGCTGATTTAACTTTCGATACAATATGATGAGCCGCGAAATAAAGTCCAGGGTAATCTGTGTCGGAAAACAGTTCACCAGACTTATCGCGATTATACTCTTCCAGCAAAGTTCCGTAGTAATAGTGAATTTTATGCGGCTCTTCCAATACCACCGAAACAAATGATTTTATCAGGGCAGGAGCCGTGACAACCAGATAGTGACGAATGTCTTGATCATCGAACTGATGAGGCCGACGCTCGTAATAATATTCGAAATTTGAATTTCTCATCGCACTGAAGAAATCTTCTAAACGACGATGATATGGTTTGATTGTCGCGAACGCCTCTTTAACTACTAGGGACTGGCTGTTCGTAGTGGATATTATTTGACCGCTCAGATCTACGTCTGACGTCTCGATTATCTTCACTGTCAAGTACATATCGGGACTCAAAACGCTTCGATTTTTGTACAAGACATGACTAGTCTGACATCCATTTACCACTTGAAATTGCGAAATCTTGAAGTAATCGCCTGAAGGAATAACCTTTTTCGCAACGATGGTCACGCCATTATTCAAAATCGCAAATCGATCTCGTTCACCGACGGAATTGATGGTAGCAGCGATGTCTTCATTAACCGGATTATTAACGCCGAGAAAATCACGAACATTTTCGAAGAACAAGCCCTTATTGAGTTCACCGCTCTCTTTTTCTATCAAGCCAACATAGTCACTGCAGTTTACAACTCCAATGTATGCCGCACTAGCGCCGTTAATTCCAGGCAACGCCACATGTCTCTGGAAAGATATTTGTTTTTGGATATCGTTTTGTGTTTCACGGTACAGTCTTGCGAGTTCGTCCCCATCGCGGACGCGCCAATCGACCTCCGAGGAAAGATAACGGATACTGCGAAGGCTATTAATTTCACTCTCAATTATCGGAGTGGCCTGACTCGTCGCCTTGTCAAACGAACCGGTGAATGCGTAGGACAAACTAATCGCTGGCAGTTGCGCCATTTTCGCGGCACGCTCATAAATGACCTTTTTGATAGCAAAGGCCCTTTTTAATTCTGACGGAATCACCGTCTCGTCTTGACCAAAAAAAAGCTTTACCGTACCGCTAAATTTAAGAAAGTCCCCCAAATCAAAACTCGACGAGGTCTTAGCTTGTGTAAAATAAAACTTTGCTGAAAACTGACTTTTGGTGAACTGCTCGACGTCCGCAACTTCGCCTACCAAGACTCCCCCGATCGCGATCCCGACACCATCGACCCCCATGCACTCGCCGGTGCCAATCAAATCAAAGTCGAATGAATCGTAGTGGTCGGCCTTCAGCAAGCAATAGTTTGTGAATTTCTCGAACTGCTTGTCCGGCGCATCTTGTTGAAGGTCATGTCGAATAACAAATTCTTTCAGCATGCCGCCTAAGATGATGTTGTCCATAGTCCCTGTATCGGATGATTGTTTTAGGTTTGCTCGCTGCGAGATCTTACGCTGGAACATCCACGGAATGAAGCACTTCGTGGGCAGCTCGCTACAAAGTAGCCAAGCCGGTCGGTAATGGCTTGATTCAAACGGTTGCAGCGCGAGGTCTTTCTCGCGCTGCAACCGTTTGAGGATATGGTTCAATGGGTACGGTCTTGCACGTTTGTCGGGCGCCCTCGTCCGCATACGGCACTGTCGAATAACCGTCCGTGCCAACTGAGTGATTGCCTTTGGGCAGGGCAGGCAACGGCGTGATTAACCACCCTTAGCCGCCCGAGTTGCCCGCTAACGATGTTTTGGAGAGTACGATCACGGGTCACAAGTCGTTTGAAAACTCAGCGACCTTCCGACGTCGCCGCCAGCCCATCGAGCAGCGCCTTGTGAAACGCCGCTGGGTCCTGCATCTGCGGCGCGTGGCCCAGTTCGGGAAACTCGACCAGCCTCGCGCCCTCGATGCGCTCCTTCGCCAGCTTCGCGAGATCCGGATAACGCCCGAGCGTCGGACGAATCTCGGGCGGGGCGAAATCCTTGCCGATGGCGGTCGTGTCCTTGTCGCCGATCAGCAGCAGCGTCGGCGTTTTCAACTGATCGAATTCGTAGACGACCGGCTGCGTGTAAATCATGTCGTAAATCAGCGCCGAGTTCCACGCGACGACGTCCTTGCCCGGCCCGCGATACATGCCCGCGAGCATCTGCACCCACGGCTCGTAATGGGCGCGCCATTGACCGGAGTAGTACGTGCTCGCTTCGTAACGGCGGATGCCATCGGCGCTCGTTTTCAGCTCGCGCGCATACCAGTCGTCGACCGATATCGACGGCACGCCTTTCGCCTTCCAGTCTTCGAGCCCGATCGGATTGACGAGCACGAGCTGCTCCGTCTCACGCGGATACATCAGTGCATAGCGAACCGCGAGCATGCCGCCCGTCGAATGCGCGATGAGCGTCGCCTTCGATACGCCCAACGCCCCGAGCAGCGCATGCGTGTTGCGCGCGAGCTGCTGGAAGCTGTATTGATAGCGCGCGGGCTTGGTCGACTTGCAAAAGCCGATCTGATCCGGTGCGATCACGCGATAGCCCGCATCGGTCAAGCTTTCGATGGTCTGCTTCCAGGTCGCCGAACAGAAGTTCTTGCCGTGCAGAAGCACCGCGGTACGGCCGTTCGGATGCAGCGGATGCACGTCCATATAGGCCATGCGCACGACCTGGCGCTGCGACGTGAGCGCAAACTGCGCAACCGGATACGGATAGTCGAAGCCTTGCAACTCGGGACCGTAAGCGGGACCGTCATTGCTGGTCGATTGCGCGGCGTCCTCGGCATGCGCGTGAAAAGCGCAGGACAGCGCGAGAGACAACACCAGAGAACGAAGAACGGACGAATTCATTTTTGGTTTCGGGATGACGTCGGCCGACGCATTCTAGCGCGCCTGAATTTCACACGCGCCCGCGCGTTCGCCCGCCCCGCGCGCTGTCTCGAGCGCTTATACTTGCGGCCCCGAACGTCGACTGGACCTTCTCAAGCATGCCATTCCGCATCAAGGCATTCGCCGCCGCGCTCCTCGCATTCGTCTGTGCCAGCGCATCCGCGAACGACTGCCCGCAGTTCAGTCCGAACGGTCGCGCGCCCGTCGTCGTCAACTCGAAGATGCGCGCGGCGACGCAGGAAGTCTGTTACACCGACTTCGCGCTGCTTCATTCCGGCATCACGAAAGGCCCGCTCTGGTCGGCGGAGCATCTGACCGCGAACAGTGTCGATGAAGCGAAGAACAACACGCGCACCAATCGCTTTTTCGTCGACAAGCGCCTGCCGCCCGGTGATAGCGCGCAGCTTTCCGATTACAAGAAGAGCGGCTACGACCGCGGCCACATGAGCCCCGCGGGCGATCGCGCGAGCAAGAAAGGCATGGCCGAATCGTTCTCGCTCGCGAACATCGTGCCGCAGGATCCATCGAACAATCGGCGCATCTGGTCGCGCATCGAGCAAGCGGTGCGCAGGCTGACTGAGGAATCGGGCGAGGCGTTCGTCGTCACGGGGCCGCTCTTTTCGGGCCGTCAGTTGCAGACGATCGGCGAATCGCGCGTGTTCGTGCCGACGCAACTGTATAAGGTGGTTTATCTGCCGCAGCGTCAGATCGCGTTCGCGGTGGTGGTCGAGAACACGCCGACCAACACCTACACGATGAAAACCGTGCGCGAGCTGGAAGCGATGAGCGGCCTCGCATTTCCCGGCATACCGGACGGACTGAAGGACAAACGAATTGGAGGGTTGCAAGGTGTTTAAGCCATTTGCGAACGATACGGACGTGTTGAACATCGCGGGCGACGCGGTCAACATCGAAAACGGTGTGAAGCGCCTGACGATCAGCGTCGATCTGACGATCGCGCGCGACAAGGCGGGACTCGCAAACGCGCTCGCGCTTCAGAAGGCGATCGGTGCGATCATCGAAGTCTTGCAGAGCGATGCGTCGCTGCCCGCGAAGCTGCCCGACGAACCGGGCGCGCCGTCGGGCACCGCCGACAATCCGTTCATCTGAAGCGGCGATCGTCGGAAACAGCCGCGCGGAGAATCGAAGTGATCGAATGCCATGTCGGCCCGAGCCCGCTCGGGCACATCCTGTATCGCGCCGAAAACGACTGCCTGACGGGGCTCTTCTTCGTCGGACAGAAGCATTTTCCCGACGGCCTGCCGCAGCCGACGCTGTCCGACGCGCTGCCCAGATCGCGCGTGATTATTGAGGCGCGCGAGCAGATCGGCGAGTACTTCTGCGGCGTGCGCAAGGAATTTTCGATCGCGCTGAACCTCGACGGGACGGCGTTTCAGCGGCAAGTCTGGGATGCACTGCGGCAGATTCCCTTCGGCGAAGCATGGACCTACGGCGATCTCGCGCGCCGGCTCGGCTTGCCTATGGGCGCGTCGCGGGCCGTGGGCGGCGCCAACGGCCGCAATCCGGTTGCGATCATCGTGCCGTGTCATCGCGTGATCGGCGGCGACGGGGAATTGACCGGCTACGCAGGCGGCGTGGAGCGCAAGCGTCATTTGCTCACGCTGGAAGGCGGGCCGGGGCGCGAGCAACTCACGCTTTTCTGAACCGACGTCTTCGACGCGTGAACGAAAAAGCCCGCGAACCTTCCGGTTCGCGGGCTTTTTTTCGTGGGGCGCTGTCCTTCGTGAAATTACGGCATGAGCGTGACTTCCACGCGGCGATTCTCCGCACGACCAACGTCCGTTGCGTTAGACGCGATCGGGTTCGTCTTGCCAAATCCCTTCAGCGAGTATTTGTCGGCATGCAGGCCGCGCTCCTTTAGATACGTGAGCACAGCTTGAGCGCGACGCTTCGACAAACCGACGTTGTAGGCATCGGGGCCCGTCGAATCCGTATAACCCTCGACGGTCACGGACGCGAAGTTCGCACCCTGCGATTCGGCGACGAGCTGATTCAAAATGCCCTTGGCCTTAGGCGTCAACACAGCGCTATCGAACGCGAAGTTCGTTTTCTCGTCCAGCAAGACCTTGCGCGGCGCGGGGGCCATTGCCTTGGCGGGAGCCGGCTGTGGCTCGTTTGCGGGCGCGGCGGGAGCCGGTGTAACGGGAGCCGGCTGAGCCTGCTGTACCGGCGTCGCGCAGTTGAAGATCACGCTGCGGGGATCGTTGGGCACTTGCGTGCCGACGAGCGTCTGGAGCACATTGACCGGCTGATTGCCGCACATCTTCTGAGCAGCAGTCATACAGGCGCTGCCCTTCTCAAAAACGCCGTAGCATTCGGCGCGGTAAGCCTTTTGGCCATCCGACGTCTGAATTTGGCTGATATTGAACGCCGGTCCCGAGGTGGACGAGCAGCCCGCGAGTGCAGCAGCGGCGATAAGACTAACGGCAAGGGTTTTCGTGAGCAATTTGGTGTACATGCGAGTCAATTTGAAAGCGCGAAGCCGCTGAAAGCGCGCCTCATTTCCGGGCCTTGGGGCATTCCCAAAGGCGGCAGGCAGATTCATGATTCGATTTCGGATGCGTTCAACTATCGATGAGCAATCCAAAAGCTGCGGGATTGTAGCCCGGTGTTTCGTGCGCTTTAAGCGGACAACTCCCAAATTGCAGAGCTCTGACACACGTACTGCAAAATGCCTATTTGACCGACGTGGGGAGATCGCCGTCCGACTGCTTTTGCAGTTCCTGCACACGCGTCTGCAGCGCGCGAAGCTGCGCCTGCGCGGCCGCCTGCTCGGTACGCAATTCGCGGATCGCGTTCTGCTGCTCCAGCTGATGGGTCGTCACCTGGCTTTTCTGCGCGCGAGCAATATCGAGATCCGCCTGCAGCCGATTGGCCCGTTCCTGCTGGACGGAAATTTGCCGGTCGGCATACGCCTTTTCCGCTTCGAGCTTGATGCGCTTGATTTCGGCATCGGCGAGCGAAGTGGATGTTTTCGCGAAATCGGAATAGACGGCTTCGGCACGCGCCTCGTTTTGCGTTTTAAAGACGCGCCAGATATTGCTTTGTTGAAACAGTGCAACGTAATAAGTCATCTGCTCGGCATAATACGAAAGACTTGCGCCATAACTGCCATTGTAAGTCCTGCGCAACTCTATTATTTTGCCGGTCGTAATGAGCGTTTCGCGTTCCGCGACATCGCCATTTGTCGTAACGGCCTTTTCCGGACTGTTCGGCGTTGGACCAGCGCGCATATCGCCGGCGGCGCAAGCCCACGGGAGCGGCATGAGAAAACTCGCCGCGATTAGCGCGATTTCCGCAATCACCAAACGCTTCATTGCGATTCTTCCATAAAGGCAAAGCAGATCGTCCGTAATGGATTATGGCGCTGTAATGCCATTAATTCCAGACGATCCAAATGGCTTATATCCGATCGCGATTAAAGCACGTCAACTCAAATCGTGGGCTGTTGTCCGGAGCGTTCATTCATCAATCGCGCTTCAGTTGCACGGCGCACGATTTCGCTCGGCTTGAAAATGCGCGAATCCCCGTGTTCTGCGGGCATGCGCGAGAAAATGTCTCGGTCTGCCCGAAAGTCGAACGGCGTGTCCGACAAAATGCGCGCGTCGGGCAAGGGCTCTACGGCGTGAACCGGCGCGGCGGACATGGCGAAAAACGCGAAAACGCTGGCAATGAGCGCAAAAGCGCCCGGGATCGAGTGCGAACGGTGCATGGCAAGGAGAAGGCAATGAGGGCGCACGAGCGCCGGAATGGAGCCGCCGCGAGAAACACACGGCGTTCGTGTACTGAATCGTTCGCCATTTCAACAGCTGTCGCGCCCCCTGCCCATGAGAGAGTTCTCAAACAATTCTTGCCCGCGGGCCGCCTATCCCATCCGACATAGCGATCAGGCGTGAAAAATGCGTGCCGTAGGCGTTCGCTTGCCAGAGCAAGCATGGCCAGCGCACGCCTCGTGGAGCGCAGCGACGAAGCAGAGAACGGCCCGCAAACGGCACGGCCGCGGGACTCATTGGTGCGGCAAGCAGCCACAGCTTGCCAAGAGTCCGCCATAATGCGCCTTCGCAAAAATGCTGAATCGCCAAGTAAAAACGAAAATGCCATGACTCAAGACGACAAGCACTCGACCGATCAACCCAGGCAGTCCGCCGCCAACGACGGCAACGTGACGACCGGCGTCGCGGGCCTGGACGAAATCCTGGGCGGCGGTCTCGTCGAAGGCGGCCTGTATCTGATCGAAGGGATGGCGGGCGCGGGCAAGACGATTCTCTCGTCGCAGATCGGCTTTCACCGCGTCGCGCAGGGCGACATGGTGCTGTACATCACGCTGATCGCCGAATCGCATACCAAGCTGCTGTCCCACCTGCGGGCGCTCTCGTTCTACAACGCCGACGCCATCTCCGACCGGATGCTCTTCGTCTCCGGCTATCACGAGTTGATGCGCGACGGCCTGTCCGGTTTTCTTGCGCTGATCGCCGCGACGATCAAGACGAGCCGCCCGCGCTTCATGGTCATCGACGGTTTTCGCAGCGCGCGCGAATTCAGCTCGACGGAGCTCGAACTCTCGCAGTTCATCCACGAGCTGTCGGCGTTCGTGAGCGCCGCGCGCTGCACGACGCTGATCCTCGCGCCGCTTTCCGGCAACGAGCCGCACCCGGAGCACACGCTCGTCGATGGGCTCATCGAACTGAACCGCTACAACACCGGCATGCGTCGCGCCCGCGAGATCGAAGTTCACAAGCTGCGTGCCCGCGATCATCTGCTCGGCAAGCACTTCTTCAAGATCACCGAAAACGGCCTCGTGACCTTTCCGCGCATCGAGGCGTCGCCCGCCAACGATCTCGGGACGCCGGACTTCACGAGCAAGCTCGGCTTCGCATTTCCAGATTTCGACCAGATGCTCGGCGGCGGCGTCGTGCGCGGCTCGACGACCACGCTCGTCGGGCCGTCGGGCGTCGGCAAGACGCTCATGTCGCTCAAGTTCCTGCAGGCGGGCGTGGAGCGCGGCGAGCGCTGCGTCTATTTCGGCCTGTACGAGTCGCCCGAGCGGCTGCTGGCGAAAGCGCAGTCGGTCGGTATCGATCTCGTGCCGGCCGCGCAGGACGGCCGCCTCGCGATTCACTGGCATCCTGCCGTCGAACTGGCGATCGATGAGCTCGCCGTCGAACTGATGAACGCGGTGAGGAACGCGAACGCGTCGCGGCTCGTGGTCGACGGTATCGACGGATTCTTTCAATCCGCGAACCGCACCGAGCGCTTCGGGCTCTTTCTCAACGCGCTCACGCACCGCCTGCGCGATGCGGGCGTGACCACCATCCTTACCGAGGAGCTGCCGCTCTACGGCGATGCGGGTCTGCCCACGACGCTGCGCGCGTCCGCGATGACGGAGAACATCGTGCTCATGCGGTACGTGGAGGCGAATTCCGCGCTGTATCGCATGGTGTCGATCGTCAAGCAGCGCGAAGGCCCGCACGATTCGGCGATTCGCCGTCTCACGATCGACTCGCGCGGCCTGCATATCAGCGAAGGCTTCATCGGCCCGACGGGCATGCTGTCCGGACACCCGTCGCTCGCGCCCGCGCTCTCTGTGTCGGATCCCGGCGCGCGCGCATGAAAAAAATCCTCGTCGTCGACGATGAATTCGACATTCTGACAACGTGGCGGCTCGTGCTCGAAATGGAGGGCTACGAGGTTTCCACGGCCTCCAACGGACGCACCGCGCTCGACGCGGCGCGCGCGAATCCGCCCGCGCTCGTCATTACCGACTGGATGATGCCGCACATGGACGGCGTCGAGCTGATCCGGCAACTGGCCGCGAGCGACGGGCTCGCAGGCGTGCCGGTGATTCTCATGAGCGCGGCGGCCAATGCGCCGGCGCTCGAACATCCGCACGCGCAGTTTCGCCGCAAGCCGCTTTCCATCGATGATCTGGTCGACAGCGTCAAAAGCCTTATCGGTCCGGCCTAAGCGGACTTAGGCACGCGGCGTGCTGTAGAGGTGCGTTCCGGCGATTCCGGAGTTACGAGAAACCGCTCAACCCGAAAGGAGGCACCATGGTGCAGGATCAAGTGGAAGGCGCGGCACAAAAAGTCGTCGGCAAGGTACAGGACGCGGTCGGCGCATTGACCGGGGATGAAGCGACGCAAGCCGAGGGCAAAGTGCGGCAGGCCTATGGCAACTTGCAGCAGAGCTACGGGCAGACCGTCGACAACGTGCGCCTGGCGGTCGCGAATCAGCCGCTTCAGGGCGTGCTGATCGCCGCGGCGGTCGGCTTCGTGCTCGGCGCGTTGTGGAACCGCGATCGTTGATGCGCGACTGGCAGAGCGCATGACGCATGGAAACGAGGCCGGCGTGGGCAACCACGCCGGCCTCGTCGTTTATTTCGCCTCGTGCGCGACGCCGGCGAGCGCCGCGGACCGCGCGCAACCAATGGCGATCGCGACGGCCGCCACGAGGAGCGCGCCATGCGCGCCGCCGAGCGCCGCCGCAACGGCAAGCCCGCACGACGCTGCCGCGCTCAAGGCGCTCGCGGCCGGCGCGCCCGCAGCACCGCCCATCGCGAGCGACAAATGCGCGGCGATCAGCGCGACCATCGCAACGACCAAGACCACGGCGTGCGCACCCGGTTGCGCGCCGAGCACATAAGCGAGGGCCGCGCACGCACCCGCGCAGACGAGATGCAGCGGCTGCAAGGACATGCTTTCGCGATTCGCCCGCGCGCAGACGAGACAAGCCAGAGCCGCCATCGCGCCGCCTGCGAAGACCGCATACGCGCCATTCGCGCCCGGCAGCACCCATGCGACGAAAGCGATCGTGGTGAGCGACGCGTGCGTCGATGCGCCCGAAGCAATCGAAGCGCTCCCGCCGAATCGATATCCGGCGAATCCCGCGACACCGGCGAGCAGGAGCGCGGCGGCCAGCGTCGCCACGGCGGCAGGGCCGCCGCTCGCGCAGGCCGCGACGACGATCACCGCGCCGGCTGCCACCAACGCACGCGCATGGGAACGCGCCGCGCCTGCCCGCATCGACGAACCCGCCGACAACGCCGCGAGCACGCACAGCGCGCCGGCCAGAGCATCGGACATGCGTCGCTCCTTCAGACGGCCAGCACGTTCGACAGCGTGCCGATGCCCGCGATCGACACATCCACGCGCGCGCCGTCCTTGATCGAACCGACGCCGATCGACGTGCCGCACGCGATCACATCGCCGGGCACGAGCGTCATGTCCTGCGATAGCATGCTCACCTGTTCGGCGGGCGAGAAGATCATATCGTCGAGCGGATAGTTCTGACGCTCGACGCCTTCGAGCGTCGTGACGACGTTCGCTGTGCGCCAGTCGAAGCCGTTGCCCGGCGTGACGATCGCGGGCCCGAGGCACGTGAACGTGTCGAAGCCCTTCGAGCGGCACCACTGCGCGAAGTTGGGATCTTGCTGCAGCAGTTCGATCGCGGTGACATCGTTCACGCACGTATAGCCGAAGATCGCCTCCTCGGCTTCCTCGACCGACGCCCCGCTCACCGTCTTGCCGATCACGATGCCCAGTTCGCCCTCGTACGCAATCTTGCCTTGATAACTCTTCGGCCGTCGGATCGACTCGTTCGGCCCGATCACCGACATCGGCGGCTTGATCAGAAAGAGCGGATGCTGCGGCGGCGCCTTGTCGAGCTTCTGCGACAGCGCGTAGTAGTTGTTCCACAACGCGATGACCTTGCTCGGCTGGCACGGCGCGAGCAGCGTGAGGTCGTCGGCGGCGAAGGAAATATCGGTCGGGCGCGGGCGGTCGAACATCGCGCCTTCGTGCTGCACGACGCGGCCCGAGTGCTGATCGAGCGTACCGAAGCCGATGCTGCCGCCGGCATTGCGAAAACGAATCCAGTGTGTCAAATCTGTCTCCTTGAGAATAGGAGCGCGGGCGTACATGGCCCGCGCTCTCGTCCCCTCCTCCTTACATCGGATCAGGCCCGCGCCGCGGGCCCACTTTTACTTCGCGCCGAGCATCATGACGGGCAGTTCCGTGGATGAGCTTGGCTGCTTCGCTTCGTTACAGGACAACCGTGCTGCTCATGTCGCGCGTCTCGGTTTCTATGGACGTGCCGGGTCCGCGCCGCCTTCTTTCGAAGGCGGCGGGAGGCAGAGCAATTGCGTGAGAGGCGTCTAGATCGCGCCGAGACTCTTCAGCGTTGCGACCTGATCGGGTGTATAGCCGAGTTCGGCCATGACTTCGTCCGTATGCTCGCCGAGCAATGGCGAGCGCACGACTTCGGTCGGGCTGTCGGACAGTTTGATCGGATTGCCGACCGTGAGATATTTGCCGCGCACCGGATGATCCACTTCGACCACCGTGCCCGTCTTGCGCAGCGACGGCTCTTCGGCGATTTCCTTCATCGAGAGAATCGGGCCGCACGGAATGTCGTGCTTGTTGAGGATTTCCATCGCCTGGAATTTGGTCTTCGACATCGTCCAGCGCTCGATCTCCGCAAAGATGTCCTTCAGATGCGGCAGGCGCGCGTTCGGCGTCTTGTAGTCCGGATGGTCGATCCACTCCTCTTTGCCGATCACCTTGCAGATTTCACCCCACACCGGCGCCTGCGTGATGAAGTAGATATACGCGTTCGGATCGGTTTCCCAGCCCTTGCACTTGAGAATCCAGCCAGGCTGACCGCCGCCCGATGCGTTGCCCGCGCGCGGCACCGCTTCGCCGAACGAGCCGTTCGGGTACTGCGGATATTCCTTCATCACGCCGGTGCGTTCCAGCCGTTGCTGATCGCGCAGCTTGACGCGACAGAGGTTGAGCACGCCGTCCTGCATCGCGGCGAGCACTTTCTGGCCGCGTCCGCTCGTGTTGCGCTGATACAGCGCCGTGACGATGCCGAGCGCGAGATGCAGGCCCGTGCCGGAATCACCGATCTGCGCGCCGCTGACCACCGGCGGGCCGTCGTCGAAACCGGTCGTCGAAGCCGCGCCGCCCGCGCATTGCGCGACGTTTTCGTAGACCTTGCAGTCCTCATAGGGTCCGGGGCCGAAGCCTTTTACCGAAGCGACGATCATCCGCGGATTCAACTCCTGGATGCGCTCCCACGTAAAGCCCATGCGATCGAGCGCGCCCGGCGCGAAGTTCTCGACGAGCACGTCGCATTTCTTCACGAGCGTCTCGAGCACCTTCTTCCCTTCGGGATTCTTGGTGTCGATGGTGATCGAGCGCTTGTTGTGGTTGAGCATCGTGAAGTAGAGGCTGTCGGCGTCGGGAATGTCGCGGAGTTGTTCCCGCGTGATGTCGCCCGCGCCCGCGCGTTCCACCTTGATCACGTCCGCGCCGAACCACGCGAGCAGCTGCGTGCAGGTCGGTCCCGACTGAACGTGCGTGAAATCCAGGATGCGCACGCCGTCCAGCGCCTTGCCAGAGTTGTTCACCGTCATGGCTTGTCTCCCAATTCTTTAGTTCGACGTTTATGGATTCAGATTCATTTGTACATCCTTTGCGCCATCGTGCCAGCCTTGCGCGCATCCTCGCGGCAGCTGCCGAGCATCTCGGCTCCCGTGATATACAATATTCCAGACACAATATTAGTCAACTGTAGTTCGGTCGGAACAAACCCTGTGATGCACTGCACGATTGTCTGAAATGCTCTACCGATGGTGCTTTCGCCATCATCGATATTGCGTCGCAGCAACTACCGTATTCCTCCGAAGTTTCGTCCATTACCCGCGTCAGTCCACCATACCCGCTAAAACCTTTTGCTCGCCGTGAAATCTGATATACAGTATTTCAGCGCGACGAGGGATGCGTTTTCGCCGCGCCTACTCCCATTAGAGGACATCAGGAGACGCAATGAATATCCACGAATATCAGGCGAAGACGCTGCTGCGAAAGTACGGCGTCGCGGTTCCGGAAGGCCGCGTCGCCTTTTCCGCGCAGGAAGCCGCCGACGCGGCGCGCGCGATTGGCGGACCGGTCTGGGTCGTGAAGTCGCAGATTCACGCCGGCGGCCGCGGCGCGGGACGCTTTTCCAATGATCCGGACGGCAAAGGCGGCGTGCGCGTCGTGAAGTCCGTGGACGCGGTGCGCGAGAACGCGCAGCAGATGCTCGGATCGGTGCTCGTGACGAAGCAGACCGGGCCGGCGGGCAAGGAAGTGAAGCGTCTCTATGTCGAGGAAGGCTGCGATATCGCGCGCGAGTTGTATCTCGGCATGCTGGTCGATCGCGCCACGTCGCGCATCACGATCATGGCATCGACCGAAGGCGGCATGGAAATCGAGGAAGTGGCGCACCGCACGCCGGAAAAGATCCTCAAGGTCGCGATCGATCCGGCGACCGGGCTGCAACCCTTTCACACGCGTCAGATCGCATTCGGCCTCGGTCTGAGCGGCAAGCAAGTCGGCGCGGCGTCGAAATTCATCACGGCGCTGTATCAGGCGTTCGTCGATCTCGACGCGTCCATCGTCGAAGTGAATCCGCTCGTCGTGACCGGTTCCGGCGACGTGATGGCGCTCGACGCCAAGCTCAATTTCGACGACAACGCGCTCTATCGCCATCCCGACATCGAAAAGCTGCGCGACGAGGACGAGGAAGATCCCGCCGAAATCGAAGCGGCGAAACACGGTCTGAACTACGTGACGCTCGACGGCAACATCGGCTGCATGGTGAACGGCGCCGGCCTCGCGATGGCCACGATGGACATCATCAAGCTATACGGCGGCGAGCCGGCCAACTTTCTCGATGTCGGCGGCGGCGCGACGCAGGAACGCGTGGCCACCGCATTCAAGCTGATTCTGCGCGACCCGAAAGTGCGCGGCATTCTGGTCAACATCTTCGGCGGCATCATGCGTTGCGACGTGATCGCGCAAGGCGTCGTCGCGGCCGCGCGCGAAGTCGATCTGCGAGTGCCGCTCGTCGTGCGCCTCGCTGGAACGAACGTCGATGCGGGCCGCGAAATCCTGCGCACCTCCGGCCTCACGATCATCCCCGCCGAAAACCTCGCCGATGCCGCCGACAAGATCGTCGGCGCCGTCGCTCACTGAGAGGACACCAGCATGAGCGTCTTGATCAATAAAGATACGAAAGTGATTTGCCAGGGCTTCACCGGCGCGCAAGGCACTTTTCACTCGGAGCAAGCGATCGCGTACGGCACGCGCATGGTCGGCGGCGTGACGCCCGGCAAAGGCGGCACGACGCATCTGGAGTTGCCCGTGTTCGACACCGTCGCGGATGCGGTCGCGAAAACCGGCGCCGACGCGTCCGTCATCTACGTGCCGCCGCCCTTTGCCGCCGATGCGATCCTCGAAGCCATCGACGCGCAGGTGCCGTTCATCGTCTGCATCACGGAAGGCATTCCGGTGCTCGACATGCTGCGCGTCAAGCGCGCGCTCGCCGGCTCGAACAGCCGGCTCGTCGGGCCGAACTGTCCGGGCGTCATCACGCCGGGGCAATGCAAGATCGGCATCATGCCGGGGCATATTCACCAGCCGGGGAAGATCGGCATCGTGTCGCGTTCGGGCACGCTCACGTATGAGGCCGTCGCGCAGACGACCGCCGCCGGGCTCGGGCAGACGACGTGCATCGGCATCGGCGGCGATCCGGTGAACGGCACGAATTTCATCGACTGCCTCGCGCTCTTTCTCGAAGACGACGCCACCGAAGGCATCATCATGATCGGGGAGATCGGTGGATCGGCGGAAGAGGAAGCCGCGCAATTCCTTAAGGAATCGAAGACCAAAAAGCCGGTGGTTGGCTTCATCGCCGGGACGACCGCGCCGCCGGGACGCCGCATGGGCCACGCGGGCGCGATCATCTCGGGCGGCTCGGGCACGGCGAACGCGAAAATCGACGCGATGAAGTCGGCGGGCATCCATGTCGCGGATTCGCCTGCCGCGCTCGGCGAAACGATGGTCCACGCGATACGCTAGTCGTATCGGTTCAACGATCCTGAACGCAAAAAAGGCTGCGCGGCAAACGCCACGCAGCCTTTTTCATGACTCGAACTTCAATCCGGCATCAGTCCAGAAAGTCGCAATTCGCCTCGACGAACGCCGCCAGATCCAGCGAATGCTGCTTCACGAGCCGCTCGACCAGCTCGGTGTCCCGCTTCTCCAGCGCCTCGATGATGCGCATGTGATCGACGATCGAGCGCGACGCCCGGTCGCTCTGCGAGATCGTCATCTTACGGATCGCGCGCACGTGCACGAAGATGTTCTTGATCGTCTCGAAAATGATTTCCGACTTCGACAGACGCACGATCGCGGAATGGAAAGCGATATTCGCATCCGAATACTCGTCGATGTGCTCGGCGGGCGTCGAGTCGCGGAAGTTGTCGAACATGTGGCGCAGATGGGCGATTTCCTCGTCCGTCGCGCGCTGTGTCGCGAGCCGCGCCGCCATGCTTTCCAGCGCCGCCCACATGTGGATCATCTCGACGATCTCGCGCTTGGTCTTGCGCAAGATATAGACACCCCGGCGCGGCACCGTGCGCAGGAAGCCTTCCTGCTCGAGCAGCGTCATGGCCTCGCGGATGGGTGTTCGCGAGACGCCGAGCGCTTCGGTCAGCTCTTTCTCGTCCAGACGGATTTCTTCCCGCGAGCGGTAGATATCCGCCTCGGCGATCGCCTGCCGCAGCTTCGCGTACGCCTGATCGCGCAGCGAAACCGTGGCATTGATCGGCTCCAGCGAAAGCGTGAGCCCGGACGGACGAACGTCGGGGCGAACTTCCGGTCTGTCTACGGATTGAGTATCAGATGGCATTGATGGCTTGATTTCCCATGTGCGGACGGCGAGCGTCGACACGCTTGCCCGAACCGCCGTTCTGGTCATCCGCCGCAAGACCGGCGAAGCGACCGTGATTCTGTGCGCGCTGCAGCATGCTCTGCGGCACCGCCGACGCAATCATAAACGTAACACCCGTACCCACGGCAACCAGCGCGAATCCGACAACCACCAACAGGGCGATGCTCATTTCAGGCTCCAGTCAAATCACTCAAGAGCCCTCAGTATATGCTGCATCGCAACAGAGATCAACATATTTTGCATCTTGTATATCAGAAACAACGCTGGTGCCTTCGTCTGCAGTTTAGGCGGCTTTTTGCGATTGCGGGAGCGGCAGCGGCTTCGCCGTGCCCTGATTCACGCCCTCGCGCAGCTTGATCAATGCGAGCACCGCATCGAGCATCGGCGTGTCCACGTGAACGAGACGGCCGATTTCCTGCACGACGGTCATCAGCGGATCGATTTCCATCGGGCGATTGGCCTCGCAGTCCATCAGCATCGACGTCTTGTGCGCGCCGACCGCGCCCGCGCCGTTGATGCGCCGCTCCACGTCGACGCGGAAGTTCACGCCGATCTTGTCGCCGATGGCCTTCGCTTCCAGCATCATCGCCTTCGAGAGCGCGCGCGTGCCGGGATCGCTCGTCAGGACGTCGAGCGTCGCGCCGGTCAGCGCGCTGATCGGGTTGAAGCACAGGTTGCCCCAGAGCTTCAGCCAGATTTCGTCGCGGATGTTGTCGCGCATCGGCGCTTCCATGTCCGCCTTGGCCATCATGTCGTGCAGCGCCTGCAGTCGCGGCGTGATTTCGCCGCTCGGCTCGCCGATTGGAAACTTCTTGCCGTAGTGATGCTCGATGACGCCCGGCTCCGCGATCTCCGCCGCCGGCAGCAGCACGCAGCCGATCGCGCGTTCCGGCCCGAACACGTCCCACTGCCGGCCGCCAGGATCGACGCTCTGCAACTTCGTGCCTTCGAGCTCGCCGCCGTGCTTGTAGAAGTACCAGTACGGCAAACCGTTGACGGCCGTGACGATCGCCGTCTCCGGCCCAAGAAGCGGCGGAATCAGATCGACGACGCCGGGAATCGAATGCGCCTTGAGCGCGATGATCACGTAATCCTGCGGACCGAGTTCGGCGGGATTGTTCGTGCAGCGCACCTTGACGACGTGCTCCTGACCATCGATGCGCAGCTTCACGCCGTTCGCCTGCATGGCCGCGAGATGCGGGCCGCGCGCGACGAAACTGACCTCCGCCCCGGCGCGCGCCAGTTGCGCACCCATATATCCGCCGATCGCGCCGGCGCCGTACACGCAGATTTTCATGGTTCGTCTCCTAGGGTTGTAGCCTTATAGCTCTCTGATATACAAGATACTACATTCCGTATCGACCAAGAACAAGGCGAATCGTGTTCTTGCGGACGAGCGGAAACCCGCATGCGCGAGGCGCGCCGCGGGTTGAAATGAATACAGGGAAAAGCGCCGGTCAGGCGTCGACAGGCTGACCCGAGATCACAGTATGCGACGAGGCCGCCACGATGTGCGACCACACACCGGCCGCGCTCGCGCGCAATGCGCGGCTCTTGCGCCGCACGAGCATGATCGTGCGCGACGTGTCCGGCACGAGCGGGATGAAGCGCGCCTGCGCGCTGTCGCATGCGGCGCGCGCGTGCATCGGCAGAATTCCGACGCCGAGTCCCGCTTCGGCCATGCGCGCGACCGCCGCCGACTGTGTGAGTTTCTGGCGAACCGCGCCGGTCACGCCGTGCAGCGCGAGCGCGGCTTCGATGGCGCCGAGGCTGCCGGTGTCGTCATCGAGAAGAAGCAGCGGCGTGCCGCGCAACTGCTGCCAGTCGATGCGCGCCGCCTCGCTGAGCCGATGCGACGCGCTCACGACCGCCGCGAGTCCATCGGCGAAAAGCGGTTCGGCGGCGAGTTCGTCGAGATTCTCCGGCGCGATCACGACGCCCAGTTCCGCCTCGCCCGAGCGAACGAGTTGCAGCACGGCGTTCTGCGGCCGATCCATCATCACGATCGTGATATCCGGCAAGCGCTCGCGGCAGGACGCGAGCATGCCGGGCAAGACGCTCGCGGTGAGACCAGAACTGCTCGCGAGATTCACGACGCCCGGCTCGCCACCCTCGTGCGCACGCGGCCGCAGCGTCGCTTCCAGTTCCTCGACGAGCGGCGCGATGCGCGCGAGCAGGCGGCGTCCGGTGTCGGTGAGTGCGACCTGACGCGTGGTGCGATCGAAGAGCCGCAGCGCGACTTCGTCTTCGAGTTCTCTGATGCTGCGGCTGACTGCCGATTGCGTGATGCCGAATTCATCGCCCGCGCGGGTAAAGCTGCGATGCCGCGCGAGCGTGACGAACAATCTCAACTGATGCAGCGATACGCTGAGCGATGGAGACGGTTCGCGCGGCATGCCTCGACTTTGCCCTTACTGAACCGTGTTGCGCGATGCGTCCCAGCCCGTCTGGAACGACGCGTTGACCGACGATTCCGCCGACGTTTCCGTCAGCGTGTTTTCGATCCAGCGCTTGCGCATCGGTGCGAGGACGAACTTCGCGCACAGTCCCGCCGCGATCGACGTCACGGCCGCCGCGATGAACACCGCGTTCCACGAACCGACAGACGCGAGCACCGATGCAAGCGGCACCAGCATCGATGCCGTGCCCTTCGCCGTGTACAACGTGCCCGCGTTGGCGGCGGCGTACTTGCTGCCGAAGGTATCGGCGCAGGTCGCGGGGAAGATCGAGAAGATTTCGCCCCAGCACAGGAACGTCATCGCCGCGAACAGCATGAAGAGATACGGATCGTGTCCGAACTCCATCAGCCCGAGCAGCGCGACGCCTTCGCCCAGGAAGATGATGAACATCGTGTTCTCGCGGCCGATCTTGTCCGAGATGAAACCGCACAGCGGACGCGTGAAGCCGTTGCACAGGTTATCGATGGACAGCGTCATCGCGAGCAGCGGCAGCGTCACGCCCAGCAGGTTCACCGGCATCTTCGCGAAGCCGTACTCCTTCGCGATCGGCCCGAACTGCGCGGTCGCGATCACGCCGCCCGCCGCGACGAACACGAACATCAGATACAGCACCCAGAAGAGCGGCGAGCGCACCATCTGTCCTGTCGTGTAGTCGATTTTCGTCGACACGATGCGCTTGGCCGGCACGATGCCCTTCGGCGGATTGGGCCGCACGAGCATCAGCGCCAGCACGAAAATGCACGCGCCCTGGAGGATGCCGAAGAACATGAACGCGTGCTCGTAGCCCGAGCTCTGGATCATGTTGGAGATCGGAATCACGGTGACGGCCGCGCCCGCGCCGAAGCCCGCCGCCGTCATGCCCGCAGCGAGACCGCGCTTGTCCGGAAACCACTTGAGCGCCGTGCCGACGCACGTGCCGTACACGCAGCCCGCGCCGATGCCCGCGACCACCGCCCCGATGTAGAGATGGATGAGACTCGTCGCATTCGCGTCGATGATCCAGCCGAGCGCCGCGCAGATCGAACCGCCGATGACGACCGGCCGCGGCCCGAATTTATCGACGAGCCAGCCCTCGACGGGCACAAGCCAGGTTTCGGTGACGATGAAAATAGTGAAGGCGGTCTGAATCGCCGCCTGACCCCAGTGATGCTTCGCATCCATTGGGACGACGAACAGGGTCCATGCGTACTGCAGGTTGGCGACCAGCCCCATGCATATGATGCCGATCACTAGCTGGAACCATCTGTTGTGATGACGCCCGTGCGATTGCCCGGACACAACCGTGTCTGCGCTTGCCATGTCTGTCTCCGTTATGTTTTATAGCGCTCGTGCGGCGCTTGATGTGCTGCGAGAAACCGGCGCGGTGCGCCGGCGGCGAGCGGTCGGTCAGGGGAAGTGCTCGGTCCAGGCGGCGTGGGCGTGAGGCCGCCTGTCGCGCATGTCGCGCGTGCTGCACATACTGAAGTGGGCGATCGATTCGCACGTCAGGCAAACATCCGCGTCAGGCGATCGACGAATCATTTCAAGCGATTCCCAATAAAGTCCGGATGGTTGATGCGCCTTTGCAGGCTTCGGGTTTTTGCTGAGTCGTGCCGTGATACATGGCGAAAAGCGCGTGGCTGATGCTCGGGGTTAAGCATAACCGTTCGTGCTAGCCGCGACCGTCCTCCTTACAACTTTTGGGGACGTGAAAGCATCGTGGGGGAGAAAAACGATTAAGGAAAGTTAGAAAAAATTATTGTATAAATTAGCTATCGTTAATGGATGAAGGATCGCCGTGCTCCGCAACGCCACCCTGCGTCAGTTGAAGATCTTCGAGACCGTTGCCCGTCGACTGAGTTTTTCTCGCGCCGCCGAGGAACTCTATCTCACTCAGCCCGCGGTCTCGACGCAGGTCAAGCAACTGGAGGAGCACGCTGGCTTGCCGCTCTTCGAGCAGTTGGGCAAGAAAATCTACCTCACGCCGGCCGGGAATGAAATGCTCCATTACAGCCGTGCGATCCTGGAGCAATTCCGCGAAGCCGACGACGCAATGGCGCGGCTCAAGGGCATTTCGGGCGGCAGGCTGAACGTCGCTGTGATCAGCGCAGGCGATTATTTTTTCCCACGCCTGCTTGCAGCGTTCACGCAACGTAATACCGATGTCAGGCTCAATCTTGCGGTACACAACCGCGAAGAACTGCTGCATCAGCTTTCCGACAATCTCACCGACCTCGCCGTGATGGTGCGTCCGCCGCGCGACATGGATACGGTCAACGTTTCCTTCGCCCCGCATCCGTATGTGATCGTCGCGCCGCCGGATCATCCGCTCGTCGGACGCAAAAACGTGCCGCTCGAAGCACTGGCCGACGAGCCGTTCATCGTCCGCGAGCGAGGTTCGGATACCTGGAACTCGATGGAGGAAGGTTTCGCCGGCCGGCTCTCGAACCTCAACGTCGCGATGGAAATCACCAGCACGGAGACGATCAAGCAGGCGGTGATCGCCGGCATGGGCGTGAGCTTTCTGTCCGCGCACACGATCAGCATGGAGTTGCAGGTCGGCAAACTGGCGGTGCTCGATATCGAGGGTTTTCCCGTGATGCTCAACTGGTTCGTCGTGCATCGGAACAACAAGCGTCTGCCGCCGGTGGCGCTCGCGTTCAAGCAGTTTCTCGTCGAAGAAGGGGCCGCACAGATCGAAGCGATCACACAAATCGTCGCTAAGACCGGTAAGCCCAATTCATAACGCTTACTGAATATATAAGCGAAAAAACTTTAACTATCGTATATGGATCGTGTTCCCTATCCTGCATTCATGCCCCCCGGCCATACAGGAGACGATCATGATCCATGCAATGTACAGCGATGACCGCGAAGTTCAGGCGCAAGTCTGCGCATTCAATACCGCTTTCGAAGAACTCGATCTGATGTTCCGCTGGGATGCGCAGACCTATCTCTCGCTCGCGTCGGCGGACAGCGACTACGGGAAAATCGCGCAGTACATCGAGACGCACTCTCCGCATCTCCTGAAAGCGTACAGCGCGGAGTTTCTCTGCCAGGCGATCGTCGAGCGCAAGAATTCGACCGTCGAAGCATGCCGGCAAAACACGGTTCAGTATGAAGACAGCACGCAGCGGGCGCGGCTTTGGCGAGCGCGCAACCAGGAAACCGCGCGCGCTTAAGGCTTTTCACTCTCGATAAGGGCGGTCCGGGAAATTCCGGACCGCCCTTTTGCGTCTTCTCGTGTTTGCATGATTCGCCGCGGTTGCCCGCGGCGGCGTTCACCTTAAGGCGTCAGTGCGACCCAGACCGCCTTCGGCTCGGTGAAGTTCTCGATGGCGACATCGCCATGTTCGCGGCCGAAGCCGGAATCGCCTGAGCCTCCCCACGGCAGACGCACATCGGTGAAGCCGTAGGTATTCACCCAAACCGTGCCCGCCTTGAGTTCGGCGGCCATGCGATGCACGCGGCCGATATCCGCGCTCCACACGGCCGCGGCGAGACTGTATGCGGTGCCGTTGGCGATGCGCAATGCGTCGGCTTCATCGTCGAAAGGAATGACGCTCGCGACCGGCCCGAAGATTTCCTCCTGCGAGATGCGCATCTCGTGTTCGACATTCGCGAACACTGTCGGCTCGACGAAAAAGCCGCGCTCGCCTGAGCGCCTGCCGCCCGTCACGAGCGATGCGCCCTCTTCCTTGCCGACATCCACATAGTCCAGCACGCTCTTCATCTGCTTGGCGGAGATGAGCGGGCCCATATTGGTTTCGCGGCTCGACGGATCGCCGAGCTTGATCGTCCGCGCGCGTTGGGCGAGGCGCTCGACGACTTCGTCGTAGACGGCGCGTTGCGCGAGAATCCGCGAGCCCGCCGAGCAGACCTGGCCCGCGTTGAAGAAGATGCCGGAGGCCGCCGCGCGCACGGCGCCATCGAGATTCGCGTCCGCGAAAATCACGTTGGCGGACTTGCCGCCGAGTTCGAGCGTGACGCGCTTGAAGTTGCCCGCCGCGCCCTGCAGGATGCCGCGACCGACCGACGGCGACCCGGTAAACGTGACCTTGTCGACACCGGGATGCGCGACGAGCGCGTCGCCGACGACCGAGCCCTTGCCGGTCACGATATTGAGCACGCCCGGCGGCACGCCGGCTTCGAGCGCGAGCCGTCCGACCATCAGCGCGGAGAGCGGCGTGATTTCGGCGGGTTTCACGATCAGCGTGCAGCCGCATGCGAGCGCGGGCGCGATCTTCCACATGCCGATCATCAGCGGGAAATTCCACGGCACGATCGCCGCGACGACGCCGACAGGTTCACGCACGGTGTAGGTCAGCGCGTCGGGGCGCGCGGGCACGACCTGGCCGTTGATCTTGTCGCACCAGCCTGCGTAATAGGCGAGTGTGTCGATGGCGGCGGGCACGTCCTGGCGCTGCACGCCCGCGATCGGCTTGCCCGCGTCGAGACTTTCGAGCGCCGCGAGTTCTTCCTGATTTTCGCGGAGCAACTCGGCGAGCTTCATCAGGATGCGGCCGCGCTCGGCTGCACGGATCGCGTTCCACGGTTTGAGCGCGGCGCGCGCGGCCTGCACTGCGCGGTCGACATCGGCGGACGTGCCTTGTGCCACGCGGGATATCGGGTTCTCTGTGGCGGGATCGAGGTTCGTCGAGTATTCACCTCCGCTCGGAGGAACGAATTCGCCGTTGATCAGCAATTCGTAGCGCTTGAGGTCCGTGTTGTTGTCCATGTCTCGCTCCATGTGATTTTCAGAATCACCTCATGTTGGCGCAGAACCACCATTCACGAAAGCAAAACATTCTTATCGTTTATATAGGACGGAATGTATGAACGGATATAGCGGCGAGGGGTGAGGTTGGGGCTGGTGCGGCGTCATGACCTGACCATCGGACGGCGTTATACTGCGGGCCTTCAATTTTCCGCAAGTCATCGAGCGATACGTATGAACCCACTACCTCCCTGCCCTCAGTGCCAATCGGCATTCACTTACGAAGATGCGGGCATGTATATCTGCCCCGAATGCGCGCACGAGTGGTCCGCGCAGACGGACAGCGCATCGGAGCCCACCGCCAGGGTCTATCGTGATTCCGCTGGGAACGTTCTTCACGATGGCGACACAGTTACTGTCATCAAGGATCTGAAGCTCAAAGGCGGCGGCGGCGTGGTCAAGATGGGCACGAAAGTCAAAAATATTCGGCTCGTCGATGCCGATCATGACATCGACTGCAAGATCGATGGCTTTGGAGCCATGAGTCTCAAGACGGAATTCGTCAAAAAGGCTTAACGTAGTCTACGTTCTAGGGAAGCCTATACGCGGCGAATTGTGTAGGAATCCTTATATAATTCGATCTTGCGAATCAGGAGCCACATTCCTCACGACCCACACACCGGCGGCCGATACCCCGGAATCTGCCGCAACGCATGATCGCAAGCCGCCGATAGCGCGGCCAGCCGCTCCACATTCGCGCGCATGTCGACTTGCGTTTGCGCGATCGTCTCGCGAATTCTCTCAACACGCGGCATGATGCCCTCCGCAATCACCGCACACTCCGCATCTCTACCAATACACGCTTGCGCATCCTCGCGCGCTTCGTGCAGTTCCATCACCGAAACCTTGTTCTGTGCGAGAAGACGCGCATAAGCTTCTGCCAGTTCGCCGAGGCCCATCGATTGCATTCGCGCGACGAAATCCCGCGTCGATCGATAAGCGAGCTCGCCCGCGTCATAGGCCATGAATTGAGCGTCGAAGATGGAAAGCGAGAGACGTCCTTCGGGGGTCTGGAATTCGAGCTTGGTCGGCATGATCCAAATTGCGTGATTTGAGATGCCCGAATTCTATGAACCCGACCGCCAGGTGGCTTTCGGACTACGGCGAAAGTTATGGCAAAGGCATGCAATGCAGCGTTGCGACACGCAGTCATCCAACGAAGCGAATGTTCAATGAGCCGAAACGATAAAGGCCTGTCGCACCGCAATCGGATACGTCTCGCCCGATCAGACTTAATTAACCGTTACACGAGCCGCAACGCGAATAACGCATTTTCGCCTTGAAAAGATGTATTCCCTATACCAACATTAAAGTCATCTTTCGTGCTGGCCTTTCCCACATTGCCAAACGAGATCAGACGTGCCTCATGGATGAGAAAAACGAAATACGCCAGTCCGAAGAGTTGCGCAGCTTTCTGTTTCTGACCGTCGTCATGGTTCCCGTGCTCACGGTCATGATCATTGCCGCTTACGGATTCGCGGTCTGGTTCTATCAGATGCTGGTTGGCGGCCCTCCACATCATTAACGAGCGTCGCGATTATTTCAATTAAATGAAGCTCAAGCTCGTCGATAGCAGTAATCGTTTCGACGATAAGACTGACCAGTCTTGCGAGTATCACATCGCCGGGGTCGTTGTATACGCACGAATAGAAGCCCTGGCACGCGTCAAGCAGGCGCTCGCCGCATTGCCCGGCGCACAGGTTCACGGATCGAGCGCCGAAGGCAGGATCGTGCTCACGCTCGAAGCGGACCGCTCATCCCACGTTGCCGATCAATTGCACGCGGCGCAGTCGATACCCGATGTCGTGAGCATCGCGCTCGTCTATCAGCATCACGAACACGCCGATTCGCTGAACGAGGAAATCCCCGATGAAACTGACTCGTCGCGCGTTCATTAAGCAGACCGCCGCCACCACGGCCGCCGCATCCGCGGGCATCACGCTGCCCGGCATGGAGGCCGTCGCCCAGAGCGACGACATCGCGTGGTCCAAGGCGCCCTGCCGCTTCTGCGGCACCGGATGCGGCGTGCTTGTCGGCGTGAAGGGCAATCAGGTGGTCGCGACGCAGGCGGACCCGCAAGCCGAAGTCAATCGCGGGCTCAACTGCGTGAAGGGCTACTTCCTCTCGAAGATCATGTACGGCCAGGATCGCCTGACCACGCCGCTCATGCGCATGAAGAACGGCAAGTTCGACAAGACCGGCGAGTTCCAGCCCGTCTCGTGGGACGTCGCGTTCGATGTGATGGCCGACCAGTTCAAGCGGGCGCTGAAGGAGAAAGGCCCGACCGCCGTCGGCATGTTCGGCTCGGGGCAATGGACCGTGTGGGAAGGCTACGCGGCCGTCAAGCTGATGAAAGCGGGCTTTCGCAGCAACAATCTCGACCCGAACGCGCGGCACTGCATGGCCTCGGCCGTGACGGGCTTCATGCGCACCTTCGGCATGGACGAGCCGATGGGCTGCTACGACGACATCGAGGCAACCGATGCCTTCGTGCTGTGGGGCTCCAACATGGCGGAGATGCATCCCGTGCTGTGGACGCGCGTGACGGCGCGGCGGCTGTCGAACCAGAACGTGCGCGTCGTCGTTCTCTCGACGTTCGAGCATCGTTCGTTCGATCTCGCCGACGAGACCATCGTCTTCACGCCGCAGTCCGATCTCGCGATCATGAATTACATCGCGAACTACATCATCAAGAACGGCAAGGTGAACCGGGCGTTCGTCGACAAGCACACGAATTTCAGGAAGGGCAACGCGGATATCGGCTATGGGCTGCGTCCCGACAATCCGCTGCAAAAGGCGGCGAAGAACGCCGGCGATCCGAACGGCTCGCAACCGATCAGCTTCGACGAGTTCGCGCAGTTCGTCTCGCGCTACGACGCGGCCTATGTGACGAAGCTCTCGGGCGTGCCGAAGAACAAGCTCGATCAGCTCGCGAAGCTGTACGCCGATCCGAAGACCAAGGTCGTGTCCTTCTGGACGATGGGCTTCAATCAGCACACGCGCGGCACGTGGGCCAACAACATGGTCTACAACCTGCACTTGCTGACGGGCAAGATCTCCACGCCCGGCAATAGTCCGTTCTCGCTGACGGGACAGCCTTCGGCATGCGGCACGGCACGCGAAGTCGGCACGTTCTCGCATCGGCTGCCCGCCGACATGGTCGTGACCAACCCGAAGCATCGCGAGGAAGCGGAGCACATCTGGAAGCTGCCCGAGGGAACGATTCCCGACAAGCCGGGCTTTCACGCCGTCCTGCAAAACCGCATGCTGCGCGACGGCAAGCTCAACGCCTATTGGGTGATGGTCAACAACAACATGCAGGCCGCCGCGAACATCAACAACGAGGCGTTGCCGGGGTATCGCAAGGAATCGAATTTCGTCGTCGTGTCGGATGTCTATCCGACGGTCACGGCCGTCGCCGCCGACCTGATCCTGCCGTCGGCGATGTGGGTCGAGAAGGAAGGCGCGTACGGCAACGCGGAGCGGCGCACGCAGTTCTGGCATCAGTTGGTGCAGGCGCCCGCCGGCGCGCGTTCGGATCTCTGGCAGATCGTCGAGTTCTCGAAACGCTTCAAGGTCGAGGAGGTCTGGCCCGCCGAACTCATCGCGAAGAAGCCGGAATACAAGGGCAAGACCCTCTACGACATTCTTTATCGGAACGGCCAGGTCGACAAGTTTCCCGCATCGCAAATAGACGCGAAGTATCGCAACAACGAAGCGGCGGCGTTCGGCTTCTACGTGCAGAAGGGTCTGTTCGAGGAGTACGCGAGTTTCGGGCGCGGCCACGGTCACGATCTCGCGCCGTTCGACATGTATCACCAGGCGCGCGGCATCCGCTGGCCGGTCGTCAACGGCAAGGAGACGCTCTGGCGCTACAAGGAAGGTTCCGATCCCTACGTGAAAGCCGGCGCCGACTGGCAGTTCTACGGCAATCCGGATGGCCGCGCCGTGATCTACGCGCTGCCCTACGAGCCGCCGCCGGAATCGCCGGACAAGGAATATCCGTTCTGGCTCGCGACCGGCCGCGTGCTCGAACACTGGCATTCCGGGTCGATGACGCGCCGCGTGCCGGAGCTCTATCGCGCGTTTCCGAACGCCGTATGCTTCATGCATCCCGATGACGCGAAGGCGCTCGGCATCCGGCGCGGCGTGGAAGTGCGCGTGATATCGCGGCGCGGCGAGATGCGCACGCGCGTGGAGACGCGCGGCCGCGACAAGCCGCCGCGCGGGCTCGTGTTCGTGCCGTGGTTCGATGCGAGCCAGCTCATCAACAAGGTGACGCTCGACGCCACCGATCCGATCTCGTTCCAGACCGACTACAAGAAGTGCGCGGTCAGGATCGTGCGGGTCTAGGAGCACATGTCATGCGCACGCTGATCGCTCTCGTCATCGCATCGCTGCTCGCGCTTGCCGCCATCGCGATCGCGCAGCCCACCGTCCCCAATCTGCCGTTCCACGACTCGCTGCGCGGCACGACACCGATCGGCGAAGAGACCCGCGCGCCGCTCCTCGCGCCCACCGAAAACAAGGACGTGATACGCGGCCTCAACTACGCGCAGCAACCGCCGACGATCCCGCACAAGATCGATAACTATCAGCTCGACAAGAACGCGAACCGCTGTCTCGCGTGTCACGCGCGCAGCCGTGTCGAAGAGAGCGGCGCCGTGCCCGTCGCGGTATCGCATTACATGGACCGCGAAGGCATGGTGTCCGGGCATCTGTCGCCGCGCCGCTATTTCTGCACGCAGTGCCACGTTCCGCAGGCCGATACGAAGCCGCTCGTCGGCAATACGTTCGTCGCTGTCGAAGACATCAAGCGGCAGCCGGCATCCAAGAACCAGAAACGATGAGCGATCGCCATGTGGGCACTGATCAAGCGCTACTGGATCACCATCCGAAGGCCGAGCCTGTATTACAGCCTCGGTTTTCTGACCCTGGGCGGCTTCGTCGCGGGCGTGATCTTCTGGGGCGCCTTCAATACCGCGATGGAACTCACCAACACCGAAGTCTTCTGCACCGGCTGTCACGAGATGCGCGACAACACCTATGCGGAACTCAAGAACACGATCCACTTCAGCAATCGCACCGGCGTGCATGCCAAGTGCTCGGACTGCCACGTGCCGCACAACTGGACCGACAAGATCGCGCGCAAGATGCAGGCGTCGAAGGAAGTGTGGGCCAAGGTATTCGGCACGGTGAACACGCGCGAGAAGTTTCTCGACAAGCGGCTCGAACTCGCCGAGCACGAATGGACACGCTTCAAGGCCAACGATTCGCTCGAATGCCGCAATTGCCATTCGTTCCAGTACATGGACTTCACGCGTCAGAGCCCGCGCGCGCAGGAGGCGCATCAGCGCTTCCTGGAGACGGGCGAGAAGACGTGCATCGATTGCCACAAGGGCATCGCGCATGAATTGCCGAACATGGTGAAGGCTCAGGAGATCGAGGACAGAAAGAAGAAGTAAGCGACGCTCGGCCACGCCTTCGAGGAGAGAGGAAACATCGATGCTCAGCGCCCGGCAACTCGACGTGATGCGCGGCAGCCGCACCATCGTGGCTGGCGCGGATTTGTGTGTCGATAGCGGCGCGGCGCTCGTCATCCACGGCGCGAACGGAAGCGGCAAAAGCTCGTTGATCGCCGCGCTCGCGGGCCTGCTGCCGCTCGCGGCAGGACGCGTGTCGTGGCGCGGCATCGACGTGCGCGACGATCCTCCTCGCTTTCGCCGCGACCTAGCCTGGCTCGGCCATGCCGACGGCTTCAACGGAGAACTGACCGTCGCGGAGAATCTGCGTTTCGCCGCGTTGCTCGGCGCGAGCGCGGCGCATCGGAACGAGCGCGATGTGCTCGACCGCGCCGCCGTGCTGCCGCTCATGCACACGCGTCTCAACCGTCTCTCGCAAGGGCAGCGAAGACGCGTCGCGCTCGCGCGTCTCGTGCTGTCAGGCAAGCCGCTCTGGCTGCTCGACGAACCCACCGACGCCATTGACGACAGCGGCGCGCTCTGGTTCGCCGCGTGCATCGACGATCATCTGCGGGAAGGCGGCACGCTCGTCGCGACGACGCATCGCCCGTTGCCCGTCGATGCCGCGCGCACACGGCACCTGCATCTCGCGCGAGGCGCGGCATGATCGGGCTGACGCTTCAGGTGATTCGCCGCGAACTCCTTCTGAACTGGCGCTCCCGCACGCTGACGCTGTCCGTGCTGCTGTTCTTCGTATTGGCGTCGAGCCTGTTTCCGCTCGGCATCGGTCCCGATCCGAAGCTCCTGCACGCGATCGCGCCGGGCGTGCTGTGGGTCACGGCATTGTTCGCGGCATTGCTTTCGGCGGGCCAGCTCTTCAGCAACGATTTCGCGAGCGGTGCGCTCGAACAGATGCTGCTTTCGCCGCAGCCGCTCGCGGGCATCGTGTTCGGCAAGATCGCCGCGCACTGGCTCACGACGGGACTCGCGCTCGTCGTGCTCGCGCCGGTCGTCGCGCTCGAATACGGGCTCGATGCGCGCACGATTCTCATGCTGATGGCCTCGCTCCTGATCGGCACGCCGCTGCTGTCGCTGATCGGTTCGATGGGCGCGGCGCTCACGCTCGGCGTGCGCGGCGGCAGCGTCGTACTCGCTCTGTTGATCCTGCCGCTTTACGTGCCGGTGCTCGTGTTCGGCGTCGGCGTGGCCGATCCAGCGGCGAGCATTGCATGGTCGAACGCGAATTTCTCGCTGCTCGCGGCGGCCCTCTGTCTTGCGCTGTGGCTATGTCCGTGGGCGAGCGCCGCGGCGCTGCGCATATCGATGGAATAGCGCCATGAACTGGTTCCGCTATGCGTCTCCGCGCAACTTCGAACGCTTCGCCGCGCGCGCGACGCCGTGGTTCGGCATCGCGTCCATCGTGTTGATCGCGACGGGGCTCGTCATCGGCCTCGCCATCGCGCCCGCCGATGCGCTGCAACGCGACATCTACCGCATCATGTTCGTGCACGTTCCCGCTGCGTGGATGTCGATGTTCATCTATCTCGTGATGGCCGCGTACAGCGCGCTGCATCTCGCGATGAACACGCGCCTCTCCGCGCTGATGGCGCGCGCGCTCGCGCCGACCGGCGCGCTCTTCACCGCGATCGCGCTGATCTCCGGCGCACTGTGGGGCAAGCCGACGTGGGGCACGTGGTGGGTCTGGGACGCACGTCTCACGTCGGAGCTGATCCTGTTCTTCCTGTACGTGGGCTTTCTCGCGCTGCATGCCGCGATCGACGGCGCGCGCCGGGCAGACCGCGCGTGCTCGGTGCTCGCGCTGATCGGCGTCGTGAATATCCCGATCATCTATTTTTCCGTGCAGTGGTGGTACACGCTGCATCAGGGGCCATCGCTCGGCTTCGGCAGCGGCGTGTCGATGAGCGCATCGATGGCATGGGGCATCGTCGTGATGAGCGCCGGATTCTGGTCGTACGCGATCGCGATATCGCTCGCGCGCGTGCGCGTCGTCATGCGCGCGGCGAATCGCGTGCCTGCGGGCGATGAACGTCCGTCGCGAATCGAGGAGCATGCCGCATGAGCACGTTCGAGTCCGTCATCGCGATGCTCGCCGCGAATCCGATTCTCTGCGCCGCGCTCGCGATCACTTTTCTGCTGATGGGCGCGGAAGCCTGGCTCGTGCTCCGCGCGCTGCGCGAACCGGCGTTGCGCCGATGAGAGCGCGCCATCGCCGCTTCGCGTTCATCGCGCTCGGCATCGCGAGCGTCGCGCTCGCGTGCGCGTTCGTGCTCGATGCGTTTCGCGCCAACGTCATGTTCTTCGTGAGCCCTAGTCAGATCGTCTCGCACGAAGCCGCGCGCACACAGCGCTTCCGGCTCGGCGGACTTGTCGAGCGCGGCTCGCTCGTGCGCGATCGCGATGGCCGCGCCGTGCGCTTCGTCGTCACGGATGCGCGCGCATCGGTGGAGGTCACGTACGCGGGCGCGCTGCCCGATCTCTTCCGCGAAGGCAGCGGCGTCGTTGCGCAAGGCACGCTCGGCGCCGATGGCCGCTTTCACGCCGACGAAGTCCTCGCGAAGCACGACGAGAACTACACGCCGCCGCAACTGGAACGCGCGCTGCGCGAAGTGCGCGCGACGGCGGACACGAGCCCGGGCGCGCGCCGATGATTCCCGAGCTCGGCCACTTCGCGCTGATTCTGGCGATGCTGCTCGCGCTCGTCGCGGGCATCGTGCCGATGCTCGGCGCGCGCTTCGGTATCGAACGATGGATGCGCGTCGCCGCGCCCGCCGCGTGCGGGCAGTTCGGCTTCGTCGCGATCGCGTTCGCCTGTCTCGCGGCATCTTTTCTGCACGACGATTTCTCGGTGATCTATGTCGTCGAGAACTCCAATTCGGCGCTTCCGGCGATCTATCGCTTCACCGCCGTCTGGGGCGGCCACGAAGGCTCGCTGCTGCTCTGGGTGCTTCTACTGACGCTCTGGATGATCGCCGTCGCCGCGTTCGGTCGCCGGCTGCCGCGACAGTTCACCGCGCGCGTGCTCGGCGTGATGAGCTGGATCGATGCGGGCTTCCTGCTGTTCATGCTGCTGACGTCGAATCCGTTCACGCGCCTCATGCCGCCCGCGATGAACGGCCGCGATCTCAATCCGCTGCTGCAGGACCCGGGCATGGTGATCCATCCGCCCTTGCTGTACATGGGCTATGTCGGCTTCTCGGTGGCTTTCGCGTTCGCGATCGCGGCGCTCCTCGACGGCAGGCTCGATGCCGCGTGGGCGCGCGCATCGCGTGCCTGGACGCTCGCCGCGTGGATGTTTCTCACGCTCGGCATCATGCTCGGCAGCGGCTGGGCGTACTACGAACTCGGCTGGGGTGGATGGTGGTTCTGGGATCCGGTGGAGAACGCGTCGTTCATGCCGTGGCTCGTCGGCACCGCGCTGGTTCATTCGCTCGCCGCCACCGCGAAGCGCGGCACATTCCGCGCGTGGAGCGCGCTGCTCGCGATCTGCGCGTTCTCGCTTGCGCTGCTCGGCACATTTCTCGTGCGCTCAGGCGTCGTGACATCGGTGCACGGATTCGCGTCCGATCCCGCGCGCGGCGTCTTCATCCTCGTGCTGCTCGCGCTTTTTTCGGGCGGCGGCCTCGCGCTCTTCGCATGGCGCGCGCCGCGCGCCGCATCGTCGCCGGAGGGATTCGAGCCGGTGTCGCGCGAAACGCTGTTGTTGTCGAACAATCTGCTGATGCTCGCGGCCGCCGCTTCGGTGATGCTCGGCACGCTCTACCCGATGATCCTCGACGCGCTCGGCCTCGACAAGATTTCCGTCGGCGCGCCGTACTTCGACAGCGTGTTCGTCCCGCTGATGGCGCCCGCCGTGTTCCTGATGGGCGTCGCGCCGCTCGCGCGCTGGAAGGCGGCGCGCCTGCCGGAGATCACGGTGCGCCTGCGCTGGGCGGCGCTCGTGAGCGTCGTGTCGGCGTTTCTGCCGGGCGTGTCGCGCCCGCTCGTGAGCCTGGGCTTCCTGCTCGCCGCGTGGACCTTCGCGACCATCGCGACGGGCATGTACCAGCGATTCGCCAGCGGCGCGCGGCGCGTGCGGCTCGCGACCATCGGCATGTGGCTCGCGCATGCGGGCGTCGGCGTGTTCATCGTCGGCGTGACGATGGTCAAGGGCTTTTCCGTCGAACACGATGCGCGGCTCGCGCCCGGCGACAGCGTCGATATCGGCGGCTATCGCGTCCGTCTCGACGATGTCCGCGCGAGCGACGGACCGAACTACCGCGCGACGCGCGCGACCATCGGCGTGACGCACGATGGCCGCGCCATCGCCACGCTGCATCCGGAGAAGCGCGAGTTCATCGTCTCGAACACGCCGACGACCGAAGCGGCCATCGATCAAGGCGTGCTGCGCGATCTCTACGTCGCGCTCGATCAGCCGGCGGGCGGCAACGCGTGGACCGTGCGCATCCAGATCAAGCCGTTCGTGCGCTGGATCTGGGGCGGCTGCATTCTGATGGCGCTCGGCGGCCTGCTCGCGGCCGCTGACCGGCGTTACATGCGGCAGCGTGCGCCGCAGTCCCGGCGCGCTGAGGCGACGCCTGCCGAAACGCCGCAAGCCCTCGGCGAGACCGGACGATGAAACGCTTCCTGATCCCGCTCGCCGTGCTGGGTCTCCTGGTCGCGGTGCTGGCGGCGGGCCTGAGACACGATCCGCGCCGGCTGCCTTCGGCGCTGATCGGCAAGCCCGCGCCCGCGTTCGATCTGCCGCGCCTCGATGCGTCCGGGCAGAAGATGTCGTCGGAAGCGTTGCGCGGACAGGTGTGGATTCTGAACGTGTGGGCGTCGTGGTGCGAGGCGTGCCGCGACGAGCATCCCGTCCTCATGAACGTCGCGGCGAGCGGCGCCGTGCCGGTGTATGGCCTGAACTACAAGGACGAGCGCGCGCCCGCGTTGCAGTGGCTGGACACGGCCGGCAATCCGTATGTCGCTACGCTGGTCGATCGCGACGGCAGCACGGGCATCGACTATGGCGTGTATGGCGTGCCGGAAACGTTCGTGATCGACCGGGCGGGCGTCGTGCGATACCGGCAGGCCGGGCCGATTACCCGCGCGTCGCTGGAGCGCGTGATTCTGCCGCTCGTCGGCAAGTTGCAGAAGGAGAATGCTCGTGATTAGGCGGATCGCGTTGCTGCTCCTCACGCTCGTGGCGTGCGTTCATGCGCAGCAATCGCCGGTCGACGAGCGCGCGCGCCGTCTCGCCGAGCATTTTCGCTGCGTCGTGTGTCAGAACCAGAGTCTTGCCGATTCGAACGCGAGTCTCGCCGCCGATCTTCGCGCGCGCATTCGCGAGCAGGTGGAGCACGGCGCGAGCGACGAACAGATCGAGTCCTACATGGTGCGCCGCTATGGCGATTTCGTTCTCTACCGGCCGCCGGTGAAGCCGGTCACATGGGCGCTGTGGTTCGGACCGTTCGCGTTGCTGGCGGCGGGCGCGGTCGCGATGGCGCGACATATTCGACGCGCGCGAGATGCCCGGCGCGAGAGGAGTCTGTCTCCATGATGGCGTTCTGGCTGATCGTCGCCGCGATGTTGACGGGCGCGCTCGCGTGCATCGTGCCGCCGCTGCTGCACGGTCCCACTCCCGGACGCGGGACCTCGCACGCGGCGCTCGCGGGCTTGCTGATCGCGCTCGTGCCGGCGTCGGCGCTGACGCTGTACATGCGTATCGGCGATCCTGCGGCGCTCGCGATCCAGGAGGCGGCCAGCGCACCGACGCGCGAACATGCGGACACGCCGGCATCGATGGAAGCGGCGGTCAGTCTTCTGGCCGCGCGATTGCAGCGCGATCCGAACGACGCGCAAGGCTGGTCGATGCTCGCGCGCTCGTACATGGTGCTCGATCGTCCCGGCGACGCGACCGAGGCTTACCGCCGCGCGGTCGCTCTGAATCCGCGCGACGCGGAACTGCGCGCCGATTACGCCGACGCCATCGCGAGCGCGAACGACGGCAATCTCGACGGCGCGACATCGAAGGTCATAGAATCCGCGCTCGCCATCGATGCGAATCAGCCGAAAGCGCTGGCGCTGGCGGCGTCGGCTGCGTTCGACCGGCGCGATTTCGCGGGTGCGATCCGGTACTGGGAGAGGTTGATGAATGTGCCGGATCTGGCGCCGGAGATCGGGCAGCAGGCCCGGAAGAATATCGACGAAACGCGCGCGCTTGCCGCGAAAGGAGCGTCGGTGAATGTGCGTGTGAGTCTGAGTGCCGAGCTCGAAAAGCGCGTTCGTCCGACGGACACGGTCTTTGTCTATGCGCTCGCCGACGATGGTTCGCGCATGCCGCTCGCGGTGCAGCGCCTGAGCGTGAGTCAGTTGCCCGCGACCGTGCGTCTCGACGATTCAATGTCGATGACGCCGGGGCGTCGGCTGTCCGATTTCTCGCGTATCAGTATCGATGCGCGGGTGTCGGCGTCGGGACAGGCGCGGCCGGCGTCGGGCGACATGATGGGGTCGAGCGGGATTGTGTCGTTGGAGGGGGCGAAGGTTGTCGAGGTGAGGATCGATGATGTGGTGCGGTGAGCGGGCATTTTTGAAGCGGGGCTCGTGGGTCACGTCGACCCACATCATCATTCCCGAGACCGTACTGCGTGCCTAGAACTTCTGACGCAAACCAACCATGACAGCCGTTGTCGCCATGCCAGGCGCGACCGGTTGACCATACGCGATCGTCTGGGTCATCGTTCCCCGGTTGTTCACGTGCCCGACCTCTCCATACACCATCGTGGCCTTCGACAGGCTGTACTCGCCGCCCGCCGCGACTTCGATGGATTTGTTCGCCGAGTTGTTGCGGTCCCTGAGGTAGTAGACGCCGCTCGTCACCCTGAACGCGGGCGTGAACAGATAGCCGAGGCCGAAGGTGTACATGTCGATGCTCACCTGATTCGAGCGTGCCGGGTTCTTGCCGTTGGTGTACGACGCCGATACCGAGAAGTCATGCAGCGTGTAGAACGCCCCGAGATAGAAGAGCCGATTGTTGGCGAGACCGGTCGGCACCGCGTTCGGCCCGGGGTTGGTGTCGTGGCCGTTGTAATAGGCAGCCGCGAGTCGCACGCCATAGTTCGAGTACTTCAGCACGGCAGACTCGCGCGTGTTGCCCTGAAAGCTCCCCGCGACGCCGCCGGGAGCGTATTCGAGCGAAGCCTTCACGCCGCCGAAGCTCGGCGTCTCGTAGATGAGTGCGTTGCTGTCGTAGAGTGCGCCGATCGGCCCGTTGGTGCTCGTGCCAGTCCAGCCCGCCGCCTGGTTCATCCCGAGCCACGACGTGAGGATGCTTCCGAACCACCTGCCGCCGCGGACGTCGGTCTCGCTCATCGCGAAGGCGAGCGGCGCGATCTGGCGCCCGGCATTGAACGAACCAAACGGCCCCGATATGCCGACGCTCGCGATCTGGTTGAATAGTCCCGTGACGCCCGGGGTATCGGTAATGCCAGCCTTGCCGGTGCCCGTATCGAAGGTCCCCTGCAGCTTGAAGTTCGCGCGATAGCCGCCACCGAGATCTTCGGTGCCGGTCAGGCCGAAATTGCTCGAGTAAATGCCGGCGTCCTTGAAGCGATACAGCTTGCCCATATTCTTCGATGCCGGATTGAACGATGCCGCCGATGTGCTTTGATACATCAGCCCCGCATCGAGCACGCCATACAGCGTCACCGATGATTGTGCCTGTGCCGCGCTGCCGATTGCAGCGCCAGCGACGGCTGCCACCCATTTCAATTTCATCTCGTCTCCCTATCTCTTTGTATTTGAATCAAACTTCATTAACGGCATGCCGCGCTATCAGGAGGCCACGGCTTCGCATTCGCTCATCGCCACCGCATACGAACGCTCGCGGTAATCGATCAGGTCGCGAATCGAAACGATCGGCAAACCATGCAGGCGTGCGAATCGAATCAATTGCGGCAAACGTGCCATGCTGCCGTCATCGTTGACGATTTCCGCGAGCACGCCGCCTTCGCGCAGACCTGCCAGACGGCACAAGTCCACCGTCGCTTCGGTGTGCCCCGGGCGACGCAGCACGCCGCCCGGCACCGAACGCAACGGGAACAGGTGGCCGGGCCGGTTGAAATCGCCGGCGCGGGCCTGCGGGTCGACCAGCGCGCGAATGGTCGTTGCACGGTCGGCCGCCGAAATGCCGGTTGTCGTGCCGTGCCGGTAGTCGACCGTCACCGTGAACGCGGTTTGCATCGAATCGTTGCCGCGCGCGACCATCATCGGAATTTGCAGCGCATCGAGCCGCTCGCCTGGCAGCGCCACGCAAAGCACGCCGCTCGTCCAGCGGACCATGAAGGCGATCGCCTCCGGCGTCGCGAGCTCCGCGGCCATGATGAGATCGCCCTCGTTTTCGCGATCTTCATCGTCGACCACCACGACGAGCGAGCCACGCCGGATGGCGGACAGCGCATCCTCGATTCGATCGATCGATATTAGTTCTTCAATTTCCATCTCTTGCATTCCTGATTAATTTGATTGGCGTCTGCGCGGCGCTGTGGATTCAGGCCGGGGGATTGCGGTCGAAGCAAACGGCACCTTCCGAAACCTGTCCCCAGGATTTCGCCGAACAACGCCACATATGCACTTGCGGCTGCACCCACGAAGGGTCATCGAGCGTGCCCGCCTTGATCGCGACGACATCTGGATTGGCGTCCAGCTCGGTGTACACCGGCGAACCGCATTTCCGGCAGAAATGGCGTTTTACGCCTGCGCCGCTTTCGCCTACATCATTGAACGTGCCGAGGGTCGATGACGCAATCTCGAAGCCCGCAGAAGGCACGACCACATTGGTCGAGAACGCACTGCCGGATTGCTTCTGGCAATGGATGCAATGGCATACCGCGCTCATCAGAGGCGCCCGCGCGGTTTCATAGCGAACGCTGCCGCACAGGCAGCCGCCCTTGATCTCGTTCATGTTTTTTCCTGATCGAAGCTGACGGCCAATGGTCCGTCAGCCCGTTGTAGAAGCCACTTGGTCGCACGAAAACGTGCAGGCAACCCAATTAAGCCGATCACGCCAGCACGTTCGCGTATTGCTGGCGCAAGGTCATTTTTTGCACCTTGCCCGTCGCGCCGAGCGGCAGTGCGTCGAGGAAAATTACTTCGTCCGGTAGCCACCACTTCGCGACCTTGTCCTCGAGATAGGCAAGAATCTCCGCCTTGTTCACGGTCTGCCCGGGCTTCGTCACGACCAACATCACTGGCCGCTCATCCCACTTCGGATGCTTGACGCCGATCACCGCCGCCATCAACACCGCCGGATGTCCGACGGCCGCGTTCTCCAGGTCGATCGAACTGATCCACTCGCCGCCGGATTTGATGACGTCTTTCACACGATCGGTGATCTGCATGTAACCGTCGGCATCGATGGTGGCGATGTCGCCGGTCGGAAACCAGCCGTCACGCAACGCGGGCTTCTCGCCCTTGAAATACGCCGCGGCAATCCACGGACCGCGAACCTCCAGTTCGCCGGCGGCCTTGCCATCGCGCGGTTGCTCGTTGCCGCTTGCATCGACGATCCGCATTTCGACGCCGAACACCGCACGCCCCTGCTTCGCGCGCTGCGCGCATTGCTGCTCGATAGTCAGGTTCGCATGCTTGGGCAGCAGGCTTCCCTGCGTGCCAAGGGGGCTCGTTTCCGTCATGCCCCACGCGTGCCGCACCTCGACGCCGAACTTTTGTGTCCATGTGCGAATCAGTGCTTCCGGCATCGCCGAGCCGCCGACCACGGTGCGCTTCATCGTCGAGAGCGAGAGATCGTGCTGCTCCATGTGTTGCGTGAGGCCGAGCCAGATGGTCGGCACGCCGGCGCTACACGTCACCCCTTCGCCCTCGATCAGCTCATACAGGCTCGCGCCGTCGAGCTTCGGACCCGGCAGCACCAGCTTGCAACCGTTCATCGCGGCCGCGTAGGGAATGCCCCATGCGTTGACGTGAAACATCGGCACCACGGGCAGGAGACAGTCATGCGCGGAGAGCGAAAGCGTATCGGGCAGGCTGACCGCGAACGTGTGGAGTATCGTCGAGCGGTGCGAGTAGAGCACGCCCTTCGGGTTGCCCGTCGTGCCCGACGTATAGCAAAGCGAGCTCGCCATGCGCTCGTCGAGTTCGGGCCAGACGAAGTCATCTTCACATGACGCCAGCAGGTCCTCGTAGCAAACGAGATTCGGAAAACGATCGTCTTTCGGCATCTCCTGCGGGCCCGCCAACAACACGTAATGGCGGATCGTCGGGCAATGCGCCGCAATCGCCTCCACCAGCGGCAGGAAGGCGCTGTCGAAGAGCAGCACTTCATCTTCCGCGTGATTGACGATATAGACGAGCTGCTCCGGATGCAGGCGCGGATTGCAGGTGTGCAGCACCGCACCGCTGCCCGACACGCCGAAGTACGCTTCCAGGTGCCGATGGTCGTTCCATGCCAGCGATGCGACACGGCTTCCGTTCTTCACCCCTAGCTGCGCGAGCGCGCGAGCCAGTTGCCGCGCCCGTCTGGCTGCATCGCGAAACGTGTACCTGTGCAACGCACCACTCTTTTCGCGCGATACGATTTCGCTATCCCCGAACTGTCGCTCGGCGTGCTCGAGCAGGGACGAAACCAGCAGCGGGCGATCCATCATCGATCCAAACATGAGATCATCCATTTCACTGAACCGGTAACTGCACGGCTTTGTATTCGAGGTATTCCTCGAGGCCGTACTTGCCGAACTCGCGGCCATTGCCCGACTGCTTGTAACCGCCGAACGGCGCAAGCAGGTTGAACGGCGCCCCGTTGATATCCACCTGACCCGTGCGAAGGCGTCGCGCCACGCGCTTCGCGCGCTCGACACCGGCCGACCACACCGCGCCGCTCAACCCGTAGACCGAATCGTTGGCGATGCGCACGGCATCGTCCTCGTCTTCATACGCAAGGATGCTCAGCACCGGGCCGAAGATTTCTTCACGGGCAATCGTCATCTTCGACGTGACATTCGCGAACACCGTCGGCTTGACGAAGAAGCCTCGCTCCAGCCCTGCGGGGGCGTCCGGGCCGCCGCTCACGAGTTCGGCGCCCTCTTCCAGGCCCTTGCGGATATAGTCCCGCACGCGCTGCCGCTGCAGCGCCGAGATGACCGGGCCGATCTGGGTCTGTTCGTTCAGAGGACTGCCTACTTTCATGCCGCCGACCACTTGAGCGGCGATCTTCTTAACCTCTTCCATGCGCGCTTTCGGCACCAGCATGCGTGTATGAGCGAAGCAGGTCTGGCCGTTGTTGAGAAAGCACGCGTTGATCGCGCCG
Source organism: Caballeronia jiangsuensis (assembly GCF_046030135.1). NCBI lineage: Bacteria > Pseudomonadati > Pseudomonadota > Betaproteobacteria > Burkholderiales > Burkholderiaceae > Caballeronia > Caballeronia jiangsuensis. The sequence continues at coordinate 85,303 of NZ_JAQQDB010000019.1, read as the reverse complement.
GGAACCGCAGTGGCGAAATCGGCATCGTCGAGGATGATCGCGGCGGACTTGCCTCCCAGTTCGAGCGCAACCCGCTTGACGGTCTGCGCCGCCAGTTCGGTGACCCGACGGCCCGCGCCCGTCGAACCCGTGAACGACACCATGTCGACCTCGGGATGCGACACCAGCGCCTCACCGACGACCGGACCGAAACCCGGCACCATGTTGAATACGCCCGCCGGCAAGCCTTCCTCGTGAATCACCTCGGCGAGAAGATAGGCCGTGAGCGGCGCCACTTCCGACGGCTTGAGCACGACGGTGCAGCCCGCGGCCAGCGCCGGCGCGACCTTGGCCGCGATCAGGGTGAGCGGGTAATTCCACGGCGTGATGCAGGCCACCACACCGATGGGTTCGCGCAGCACTTCGGAGTTGCCCACGGTTTCGGCAAACTCAAAGCTGCCGAGCAACTGCGCGGCCACCGCGAAATGTCCGATCGCCGCGCCGGTCTGCGCAAACTGCGACCAGCCGATCGGCGTGCCGACTTCGTCGCTGACGAGTTGCGCCACTTCCGCGGCGCGGGCTTCGAGGCCCTGTGCGATTTTGGCGATCCATTCGGCACGCTGCCCCGGCGTGGTTTGCGACCAATGGTCGAACGCAGCGCGCGCGGCGCACACGGCGTGATGGGCATCGGTTTCGTCGCCGAGGCGCACGCGTCCGATGACGTCTTCCGTGGAGGCATTGGTCACATCGGCATATTCGCTACCGTGCGGATCGATCCATTTGCCGTTGATATAAACCCGATCGAAAATTTTCACGGTTCCTACTCCTCAATTAACCTGGTTATCGAGATATCGATTTTTTAGAGCGCACGAAGCCCCGCCCGGCTTTCGCCGTGCGCGTGCTTCGTGACATAGACAGTGTTGTTTGGTTCGCTACCGACCGCGTAGCATCAGCGGCCCGGCGCGCCGGCTTTCGAGGCCGCTTGCCCGATGGAGGCAACGGACTCGGGCTGCCAGTCGGCCGCGTTCTTCAGCGTGTTGCGATACGACGCGAAGCCGAATCGGAAGATGAGTGCAGCGATCATGCCGCATGAGAAGCAGAGGATTCCGATCGAACGCCCGACCGCGCTCGGATCGCGGAACAGGTGGTCAGTCAGCATACCTATGGCGACCGGGCCGCAGCCCGCGCCCAGCAAGTTCACAAAGCCCGTATAAAGCGCTGCGAACTGGCCGCGCATGGGGCTTGGGGCAACTTCCTGAACTGCCAGCGGCCCGGCGGCAAACATGAAGCCCGTGAAGCAAGTCGTCAATGCCATGAAGACGAGCGCCAGATTTGCGCTTGGCATGCTCACCATGCCGGCAGCCGACACAGCGATGCCGAGACTGCCCGTCAGGGCAACGCGAAGGTAGCCGTGAGGCACGCCGCGACGCGTCCAGAAGCCGCCGAGCCAGCCACCGAACATGGCGCTGAGCGGACCGATCACAGCCAGGAGCACGCCCAGCACCGCGCCGATTTGCGGGTACTTCCAGCCAAATTCACGCACGAAGTACGTCGGCACCCAGGCGGCCCAACCGTACACACAGGCATAAAAAAAGCCTGCGCCGATCATGAGCGACACCAGCGTCCTCAAGTTCCCGGCAATGTAGCGCTTGACCACGGCGACTGGTACGGCCTCGCGCAGTTGCGCATTCGTGTCGTCGGCGGAAGAGCGAATTCCGGAATCGCGGCGTGCATTTCTGGGTTCCGGCACAGCCAGCATCATCAGGGCAACGATCAGACCGGGCAGACCCAGGACCATGAGGGTAGCCTGCCACGGATGGAGCGCACCTAGCCAGGGCAGCACAGGAGGCGCAGCGGTGAACACGCCGAGAATCAACCCGCCGACGATCAGCCCTGCGCCGGAGCCGAACGATCCGCTCGCACCGAACAGGCTCATGGGACGACCACGCCGGCCGGCCGGGAACAGATCGGCGATGAGGGATATGGCTCCCGGAATCAGGACAGCTTCGCCAACCGCTACACCGACGCGGGCGAGCAGCAGATGCCAGTACTCGGTCGCGATGCCGCCGGCGGCGGTCGCGAGACTCCACAGGGCGATGCCGATCGCAATGATCAAACGCCGGTCGCCGCGATCGATGATGCGGGCAATCGGCAGTCCCATCAGCGCATAAAACACTGCGAACGTGAAGCCGTGCAGCGTGCCTATCAGCGTGTCGTTGACATGCAATGTCTGCTGAATCGGGCCTACCAGCAGCGTGAGGATCTGCCGATCCATGATGGAAAAAATGTAGGCAACCAGCAACACGCTGACCGCATACCAGGAACGGCCCGCACTAGTACTTGAAACTTCCCGGCAACCAGCATACTTGTCCTGGCCCGGTTCAATTGTCTCTGCTCTCATGCTTGTCTCCCCTTCACTGGATCGCCTGATTTTGTTATTGGCGATCAGTCGGGTTAATTAAGTATCAGTCTGGCGATTATCACGACGCGTGGATGAACGCGACTTTCGGTGGATTTGAATCCTAGCTGGGACGCCGGCAAGTCATGCCGTGTCGGACGCTACGGGATCGTTCCAAAGATTGTTCGCCCGCCAGAAATGATCTTTCTGCCAATGATCAGGCAGCGTCGCTGCCGTCGAACGGATGACGCGCTTCAGCAACAGCGTCATGACTTGCGCCTCGCGGTAGTCGAGGTCACGTTCCGCATCGCTCTGCGCCGCCTTGGCGATGGCCAGCAACTCGAAAACGTAGGTGCGGCCCGTTTCGGTGAAGCACACCACGCTCTCGCCGTCCCCGTTCACTCCGAGCGTAAGGAGACCGCGCTCCACGAGCTTGTGAATATCGCCGTCCGACACGCGTGAGCCGGAAATCGACACGAGTCGATCGAGTTCCGCAACCGTTCTTCCATCGCCCATGCTCAGCACGGTCAGAATGTCGTAGTCGATATCGCGCAGGCCATTGCTGCGCAGGTTCTGCCTGACCGGCATCAGTAATTGATAATAGGCGCGAGCCAGCAAAAAGCCGAGCCAGCCGTTACCGAAGCTCGAATTCGCGTCGGCGACGTCCTCAGCCTTCTTCATCACCAAACCGTAGTTCCCTCCGTGAAAAACCAGTGGCGGCTGCTCGAAGCTGTCGAAGTTCGTGACTTCTCCAACGAAGATGACGTGGTCGCCTCCTTCGTATTGGTGAACGACGCGGCATTCGAACCGTGCCGAGCAGCCTTCGAGCAGCGGGACGCCGCCATCGCCGCGTGCGAGCTTGCAGCCCGCGAACTTGTCGGTTCCGCTCTTCGCGAACTGATTCGACAGGCGTTCCTGATCAGCCGCCAGGATATGCACCGCGAAATGCGCGGTGGCCGCAAAGACCGGCAAGCTGGAAGATTTCTTTCCGAGGCTCCAGAGAACCATGGGCGGGTCCATCGAAACGGAGTTGAAGCTGTTCGCCGTCAATCCGTAGTCTTTTCCGTCCTCACCTTTCGTGGTGACGATCGTAACGCCCGTGGTAAATGAACCGAGGGCTTTACGAAATTGCTTGGCATCGACTGCCGTAGTCATATCTGTCTCCGTCTCTATGTCCCGGCCGATTAGTTGTTTTGATCATGCGGACCGGGACTGTAATGTCTTGCTTCGATGTGCTTTCGTTACCGCGTCAGCAGCGGCATGACCAAACGTCCGAAGCGCTCGGCTTCTTCGTGGTGCGGGTAGCCCGACAGGCAGAATCCGCTGCAACCCGCGTCGACGAACTCCAGGAGCTGCGCGGCCACCTGCTGCGGATTGCCAACTACAGCGACGCCCGCACCGGGACGCACTTCGGTGATGCCGGTCCACAGATGAGGCGTCATCTTGCTGCCGACCGTCTGCGCCAGTTCACGTTGACGCTGGTTGGCGACCGAATTCATGTTCGCGCTCAGATTCGTGGCCTGGTCCTTCCAGCCCTGCGCGCCTTCGATCAATCGATTCGCCGCTTCCCATGCTTCGTCTTCGGTCTCGCGACAAACGACCTGCAAGCGCATGGCGAAACGCAACTCGTCTTCACGGCCGTACTTCGCGGCACGGGCACGCATCTCCTTGATCTGCTCGGCGATGCGCTCCGGATAATCGCCCCAGAAAAGATGCACGGCCGAATGGCGGGCAGAAATCTCGGCTGCCTGTTCCGAACCGCCGCCGAGGAAGATCGGCGGATGCGGGTGCTGCACGGGCTTCGGAATGATCAGCGGCTTATCGACCTTGTAGTACTTGCCGGAATACTCGACCTGCTCTTCCGACAGCAGCTTCTTGATGATGACGACCTCTTCTTCGAGCTGCTCGTAACGCGCCTCTTTAGAACCGAGTTGCCCTTCGGCAATGGCGTCTTTTTCACTCAAGCCGGCAATCAGGTTGATGTAGATGCGCCCGTTCGACATCTGATCGAAGGACGAGATCATCTTGGCCTGAGCGACCGGATGAATGAAGCCGGGCTTGACCGCGATAAGGGCCTTGATCTTCGAAGTGCGGCTGACGACGAACGACGCCGCTACCCATGCATCCCAGCAATACGGGGTGACCGGCACCAGCATGTAGTCGAAACCCGCATTCTCGGCGGCACGCGTGACGCGCTCGAAGTGCTCCATCGACTGAGGAAAGGCCTTGGACGGATCGCCGAATGCGCTCGTGTCGCCGAGCGTGGGGCAGAACCAGCCCATCGAGAGAGGGACTGCGTGACTCATGTGTGTCTCCTTGTTGTGTTTGCTCAATGCCTACATAACATCAGCGACACAAACATAAGTAAAATGAAGTGTTCTAATTTGTCACATGCACACGATTAATACCCGATTGCCCGCATGGAAATGCGCACGATGAGCCGCGTGGGAGCAAGGGAAATCACTGATGTCGGGAATGAGCTCGAGCGCAGGCGCAAGGCCCGTCGAGGTCGCGTTATCCCTTAGCTGAAGTGGCGAGTGAAGCGCGAAGGGGAAACTGCTCGAGCTGTCGAAGTCGAGCACGTTCGCCCTGCGTGAGTGTCGTCCGCCTCACGCTACGGAAACGACGAACCGGATCTGATCCAGGAACCACGCGTGCGCGGGATCCGCGTCGAATCGTCTATGCCACGACATGAACAGCGGAGACGTGTCGAAGGCGATGGGGGGCTCGTGCACACTCAGTTCGAACAGTTCTGCGAATGTGCCGGCCATGCGGCTGGGGACATTGCAGATGAATCCCGTTCTGGCGGCGACCATCGGCATTGCCATGAAGTTCTGCACCACCGCACCGATTTGCCGCTGCAAACCGCGTTGCGCGAGCGTCTGATCGACGATCGATCCCTGTCGATCCGGTAACCGGATCACCACGTGAGGCCGCTTCAGATACAAGGCAAGAGGAAACCGCGGCTTGCTCAGGTTTTCGCGCTTCCAGACGAGGGTGAGCAGGTCGATCTGCGCGAGGGTCTCGTCATGAATTCCCATCTCCTTGACGGGCTGACCACTGATAACCGCATCGAGATCGCCTGACTCCAGACGCTGGTACGCGAGCCCTTCTTCCGGGACAGGTCCCAGCCGAACGACGATGCCGGGCGCCTGCTGCCGGATATGTTCGACCAACTCGGGAATGAACGAAAACTCCACCAGATCGCCCGCCGCGATGTTGAATTCTCTTCGGGCCAGCGAGGGAACAAATGTTTCCTCATCTCGAAGGGCGCCATAGATCTTTTCGAGTGCTTCTCTGACGGGGCCTATCAGTGCCTCGCTTCGCGAAGTGGGCACCAAGCCACCTTTCGCGTTCACGAACAGTTCGTCGCCGGTTGCGTCACGCAAGCGACGCAACGCATGGCTGACCGCAGGCTGTGTCAATGCCAGCCGATCGCTTGCTCGCGTCACGCTTCGGGTGTCCCAAAGCATCATGAAGACTGCAAGCAGATTCAGGTCCAACGACTTGGTATTAGCTTGGCGCATAGTGACAACGATAGTACTTCATTTCACTTTTGCACCAAAGGCTATTCGCGACTCGCAATAAACGCCACGACGAGGTTACGTCGATTTTTACTGTTTTCGTTTCATCGACGTTTTTTTGAATGTCTTAGTAAATGACCGAGGTGGTGTCTAAGTTCGACGCTTCGATTGGCATACGCCGAGTGGAACTTTCCCTTTGTCCGTTTCATCGCAGCCAAGCCTTTTTGTGGCCGCCCCCGCCCGGCTCCTTCTCGTCGTGCATTGACTGTGATATTGATGAACAAAGCTTCAGTTCACCACCAGCGTATTCGTTTGTGGCGTGTAGCAAGAATGAACATAAACGCTCAGAGGCACCGATTACTGACGGTAGTCAACGAGCGATCCTTGGGGGGTTTCGACCGCGATGAAGGCCAATCTCACGCTTCTTGGCGTTCTTCTGTCATTCATTCCTTCTTCTGGCTTTGCCCATGCGTCCACCGAAACGGTGGACAAAATCGCAGACTGGCTAGCCATCTTCGTTATTAGCGTTGTGCCGGTGGCGTGTGTAGTGATCCTTTTACTCATTCACGTGCTGCCCGAAAAAATTGCGGAGAGGCGTCATCATCCGCAGAAAGAAGCAATCCAGATGTTGTGCTTTCTCTCACTGGTATTCGGCGGCCTCCTTTGGCCGATTGCATGGCTCTGGACGTATTTCAAACCGCTTGGCTATCGCATGGCTTACGGCACCGATAAGCATGATGACTTCTTCTTCGAAGCCGTCCACCGGGCAAGGCTCGGCACACTACCCAGCGATGAGCTGGGCTATATCCTCGGCGAACTCGACAGCATCGCAGCTCGACGCATTCTGCCGCCGGAACTGCGGCGCGCCCGCGACGAACTAGAGGCGCTTCAGTCTAATGCTCCACCGCCTGCACACAACTCCAAGGGAGCAGGAGAAGCCTGATGGAAATCCTACTTCTTGCCATCTACGCGACGATCGCGTGGCTCATTTTCGGAAAGTTCAGGTGGCTGCCCTGGAATATCGTTACCGGTTCGATCACGATCGTCCTGCCGATCATCGCGCTCACCATCCTGATTCTGACGCTTAACGTTGTCGCACCTGCATCGGAAGACGTGCGCGTCATCCGCTACGTAGTGCAAATCGTTCCGCAGGTGCGCGGCCGTGTCGTCGAGGTGCCGATCACGGGCAACACGCCCATCAAAAAGGGCGACGTGCTCTTCAAGATCGATCCGACGCCCTTCAACCTGCAAGTGAAGGCGCTCGAAGCGCAGCTCGTGAACGCGCAGGGTTCAGCGAAGAAGCTCAACGAAGACCTTTCCGCCGCCACCGCGAAGAGCGATGCCGTGCGCGCGCAAATCGATCTCGCGAAGCGGCGCGTATCGGAGAACCGTCAGCTTGTCGATCATGGCGCCGGCGATCGTTTCGCGCTCGAGCAAGCGGAGGCAAACCTCAAGTCGCTGCAGGCCGACCTCGCCGCCGCACGCGCACAGGAAGCGCAGGTGCGCGCGGTACTGAACGCGACCGTCGACAACGATCAGGCCGAAGTCGCGCAGATTCGCGCGCAGCTCGAATCCGCGCGATGGGATCTCTCGCAGACGACGGTCGTCGCACCGGCCAACGGCGTCGCGATCAATCTGCAGTTGCGGCCGGGCTCGATCGTGACGCCGCTTCTTCAGAACCCGGCGCTGAGCTTTGTCGAGGACGATTATCAGGTGATCGCTCTGTTCGCACAGAACGAATTGCGGATGGTTGTCCCTGGCGACGAAGCCGAGATCGCGCTTCAGACGATTCCGGGGAAGGTGCTGAAAGCGCACGTGGTATCGGTGGTGTGGGCGCAGGGCCAGGGTCAACTCACACCGAGCGGCACGCTTCCGATTACCGGCACGGAACCGACGCCGGCCGCGCGTTTCGCGGTGCGGCTGCGCCTCGACGATAGGGAGCGTGACGTCTTCCTCGCCGCCGGTGCGCGTGGACATGCGGCAATCTACACAGACCATATCGAGGAGATCCAGATTCTGCGCAAGGTGATCATCCGGGTTGGCGCGTATATCAACTACCTCGTGCTGAAGGTGTGACGGTGCGCACGCGCTGCTTTCTCCTGATCGCGTTGCTGCTCGGTGCTGGCGGCGGCTGCTCGCTGAAGAACCCGCCGGATGCCGCGGACATCCGGCGCGACAGCCTGAGCAACGCGCACGTCCCCGCGGCGTGGACCGCGCAGGGCGCCACGTCTGGTCTCGTGCGCGCCGACTGGATCGACACTTTCGGCGATCCTGCCTTGAACTCGCTCGTGGAAGAGGCGATCGCGTATAACGCGAACCTGCGGGTTGCGGCCGCGCGCGTTGCGCAGGCGGCCGCCCTCGTCAAGGTGGCAGGCGGTGAGCTCTATCCGGCGGCGAGCTTTCTCGCCCGGCCGGGCGGCAAGCTCGGCGGTGACGGCTCGGGACTCAAGGGCTGGCTCGTATCGGCTTCGTGGGAAATCGATCTGTGGGGACGCGTACGCTACGGCGCGCGCGCGGCCGAGGATCAATATGCCTCTGCACAAGCCGATGCCGATTACGCTCGCCAGTCGATCGCCGCGTTGGTCGTGAAGGCATGGTTCGGTGCAATCGAAGCGCAGATGCAATATGCCATTGCCAACGACATGGTTCGCCACGCCGATGCATTGCGCGACCTGGCAGGACATCGCCTGCGCATCGGCAAAGGCTCGCAGATCGAGGTGACGAGTGCGCAGGCGGCGGTGCAGTCGTATCGCGATACCGCGCGGCAGTTGAGGCTCGCACGCGAGCAGTCGCTGCGCGCGCTGGAGCTGCTGCTCGGACGTTATCCGGCGGCCGAAGTTGCGGTCCCTGCCAGCCTCGGTCCGCTGCCGCCGGTGCTGCCCACGGGGGTTCCCGCCGATTTGCTCGAGCGTCGACCGGACATAGTGGCTGCGCAGCGGAGGATATCGGCCGCATTCGATCTCGCGCGCCAGGCCGATGCCGCGCGGCTGCCACGCGTCACACTGAGCGCAGGTCTTCTGAGTGTGTCGAGCGAGTTGTTTCTGCTCGCCGATCGTGACAACCCGAGCTGGAGCGTCGGCGCAGGCATCCTGTTGCCGCTTTTCCGTGGCGGCGCTTTGAAGGCTCAGGCGGAATATCGAACCGCGGAACAGGATCAGGCGCTCGCCGGCTATGGACAGGTCGCGTTGCAGGCCTTCGGCGAAGTGGAAAATGCGCTTGCCGCCGAGAGTGCGCTGCGCGAGCGGGAGACCATCCTCGCGCGCGCGGTTTCGGACAACGCAAAGCTCTTCGATTTGCAGCAGGTGCGCTACAGGATCGGCTCGGGGGATCTCGTCGCGGTGACTCAACAGGAACTCGCCTACGCGTCATCACGGTCCGGGCTGGTGCGCGTGCAGAGCGAAGAGCGCATGCAACTCGCGAATCTGTATCTGGCGCTCGGCGGCGGGATTGATGCGGCGTCGAATGGTGTCGATACGGGAGGCGCTTCGACTGCGGATGCGCGATAGGTCGGTGTCGGCGCGCGATACCGGACACGATCCGCTCAAGCGGCCTGCCCGACAGGTCGGCCCTGAGTGGGTCGTGTTCGCGCTGCTTCGGTCATGATCTCATCGGATCAAAAAGCGACCGGCACGTAGCTGAAGCCGATATCCGGATCGATCGCGCCGATCAGCGAAACCTGAATCACGTTCGACAGGCGCGACAGCGGCGCGGTGAACAGCGCCTCCTGATGCGCTTCGATCCGACGATGCGCCGCTCGTCCTGATCGCCGCGATCTGCTCGTTCTTGTCATCGTCGCCCGTTCCCTTCAAGCCAAGTGGCAGTTCCCCTCGCTCGCGGAATCGCACGCGATTAGCACCCGGAACATCGAACGCCCCGTCGTGGATATGGCGGGCGGCACTCGGCTTGTCTGCGTCTTCCAAATCAGATCGATGAGTTTCGGCAGCGAGCACCTTATGACGCCGCCGAACGTGAAACCACGACATGGCTCAAGCGCTGAGCAAGAAACATCGTGACGAATGTTTCAGTGTTATCCGATGGGACGCCAATGCTCCCGTCAGCAGAATTTTTGCTCCACTGCGATGCGCTTCCGGTTTCTAGCGACCACTGCCGATGGTTTGATCGCCGTCGCTGCGCCTCGCGGCTCAAACAATGAGAAGGAGATAACGTGTATCTGACATCCAGCCAGCGCAGCGCTCTGATGAAAGCCATCGCACGAGAGCAAGACGACCGTGAGCGAATCGCCGCTATCGATGCCGTCGTCGCACAATTACGCATCGACAATCCCACCGCTTTTCATACCGTCGCGTCGCTCGAACAGCGGGTGTTTTTTCACGAACCGGGCAGCGACATTCCGTATCTCGCTGCTATCAAACCGAAAGTCCCTGCACCGCGATAGGGAAACGGCTCCGCAGTCTGGATCGCCGCGAGGGGCGCGTCGGAAATTCGCGTCGAGTTGCCGCTGCGCGTGGTCCTGACTCGGCCCACGCGCTACTTCACGCCAATCGCCACGACTTGATCGACTATGACCAGCCCCCGAACCGAAGTCCGCGCAGCCTCGTCCAACTGAACTTCACAGCAAGCGGCGTGAGACACCAACGCACGCTTACGATCGACGGCGCCGCTGTACTGTTCGCGCATCCCGAACCGCTTGGGGATTCGCTACCGGCGCCCGTACAACATGCGGCATTCCTACGCCATCAGCATGCTCATGACCGGGATGACGCCCGCCTTCTGCTCCGTCAACTCGGCCAAACGGTCGAAATGTTTCTGCGCATCTACGCGAAGTGGATCGACCGTAGCCGGGACGATCTCGAGATGGCGCGGCTAGAGAATGTGCTGACGAGACCCGGAGCCGACCTAGCGCGCCCATCCCAAATTTATCTGATTTGTCCGATAGAGGGATATCCGACGCGCTCTTACCATCTCAAAATTCTCACTGGTTGCTGGGAGGTAAGGGTGGCTTCAGTCGTCTCGCGCTCGAAAAACGATCTATACGTCGTGATGCGGCGTAGCGCGCTGCGCGCCATTGTCGGCACCGCGTGCTCGGTGGCCGTGCTCGCGCTGGCTGTCGGCCTCGCACTGGCGCGTTACGGCGTTCAGACACCGCGTGTCCACTACGAGTCCGCGAGGACGTCCGCCGCCTCCCCTTACACGAGCGGCGAGGTCGCTCGTTTGCAGGCCGCGAACGCCTCGCTGGACGCGCGCGTGGAGCGACTCGCCGCCCAGCTCGACACTCTCAGCGCGTTTGACCAACGCCTGCGCGCGCAGTCACTGCGGGCAATTCCCACCAACGCGGTGGCATCGGCGCGCACTCGCTACAGCAACGCGGCGGGTGGTCCCGAACTGCCGCCCCGGCCTTGTCAAGCAACCGATGCGCATCCAGATCCGCATCTTGACTGCCTGGCAGCGACGCTTGCCGCCGTCGAACAGGGCGCCGCGCAGCACGAAGCAGCATGGGCGACCTTCCCGGGCCGCCGTCCGCTCGCGCTCGGGCGGACCGGCTCACCCTTTGGCAACCGCCTCGACCCATTCACCCGCCACCTGAGTTTCCACCCAGGCATGGATCTGGTCGCGCCGACAGGCACCTCGATCCTCGCGGCGGCCGGCGGTCGCGTGATCCATGCCGGACGCATGCCCGGCTATGGCAACACCGTGGAGATCGATCACGGCAACGGCTTTATCACGCGTTACGCTCACGCATCGAAGATAGAGGTGCGGGTCGGGCAGCGGGTGCAGCCGCGTGAGCCGATCGCCAAGGTCGGCTCGACGGGGCGCTCGACAGGTCCGCATTTGCATTTCGAAGTACGCGTGGGCGGGCAAGCGGTCGACCCCGATGACTATCTCGCGCTGTTTGCGACTGATGCCGATGCGTAGCCGGCTATGCTATGCGCCGAACATGTGGAAGGCCGACATGGCGCTCGCCAGCTCGGTCTTACGGTAAAGTTCCTGCGCACCGATCGCCGGCCGCTAAAACGATCGCGAAATGGCGCCGACAGAGACTGTGCTGACATGGCCCTCGGCATCCTTGTGTACCGCAAACCATCAGAGCTATTTCTTCAGGCCGGCGGGATGCTCACACGCATTCCGACCAGCAGGCGTGAATGGCCGTTTCGATAACAGTACAGCATTAGTGAATACGAGCGCCCTCGCTTGCATAACGTCGCGTTACGAAACTCCACACTTGACCGACCTTTGCATTCCACAGGGCCTTTGGATAAGGTTGTTGGGGCAATTCGTTCAGTTGTTGTCGGATTTCCGACCACACCGCACCGCGCATTTCCTGACCGCGCAACCAGTCCACGCCGTCCATGAGCTCGTGGAGCTTGGCTAAGAGCGCCCTCGCCACGCGCTTAACCTCCGCCTCCTCGGCCTTGCTTAGCTTCGGCTCCGGGGTAGTAAGCAGGTCGAAGATCGCCAACTCCTCCTCAGACAGTTCTTCGCGGGCGGCACGCTGTTCCTCCTCGGATAGGCCGACCACGAATTCTTTCAGAGCCTCGAAGAATTTTTCCGCGTCGATAGAGCCCGCGTTGTATTCAGCGACCAGCTTTTCCAGTTTCTCGATCAGATCAACGCGAGTCGGATTGGCCTCGGCCATCTTCTTGAGCTTGTTTTCTGCGCGCTCTCTCGCGCGTTCGGCTGCGACCTTCGGGCTCTTTTCGAACAACTCGGCGAGCTTGCTGAAATCGATACCGGAGAGATCGACACGCCCCTCAGGGCCCACCCCTTCAACGATAGGCGTCAGGATGGCGACGCCTTCCAGTTTCTCGTCCAGCAATTCGGTGATTTTCGCCTGAACGGCGGAGATATCCGTCGGGCCGAGCTTCGCCCTCACAGCGTCCGCCAGCATCTGGAACACCACAACCGATCTAAGATAGGGCGCAGCCCGCTCATCGGGCAGCAATGCCTTATAGGCTTTGGTCACCGCGCCGGCAAGCTGGCCAAACGTCCTCCTCCGCTCGTTCGGCGCGACGAGCGCCTCGACAGCCTGAGCAATCAGGCCAAGACGCGAGAGCGCACCAGCCGCCGTGATCGAATCGATATTGATACCCAGCGAAACTGTGAAACTCCGCGCGGGTTCTAGCGCTTCCTCCAACGCCTTCACTAAAGCGTCCTTGTTCTTGATTGGCGTAGCGTCCTTGCCCAATCCACCTGCGCTTCCGGCATAAATCGCCAGCGCCTTTTGTAGATTGCTGAACACGCCAAGATAGTCAACGATCACGCCGCTGGTCTTGCCCGGCGCATTGCGGTTGGCGCGCGCGATGGTCTGCATCAACGTGTGGTTCTTCATCGGCTTGTCGAGATAGACAGTGCCGATGCTGGGCACGTCGAAGCCGGTGATCCACATCGCGCAGACGAAGACGAGGCGAAGCGGGTCGTTGTCGTCCTTGAACTTCGTCTCCAGATCCTCCTTCTGCATCCGCTCGCGGTGCGGAAGGATATCGAGGCCCTTTTTCTTGAGGTCGTCGATCTCGTTCTGGCTCTGGCTAACAACCACGGCCATATCGAGCTCACGCAACCACAACAACCGCTCCGCAATAGCCGCGCCCCTCGCCTCATGCGCGGTCTTGAGCGCATTCTCATCCGCCGCAATCAGTCGGGTGATCGCCGCCTTGACACGATCATGCATGGAAACCGCAGTCGCCTTGTCGATGGCAACGAACATTGCCTTTCCGCGATAGCCGCGCATGGCGAAGTGCAGCGCTACATCATCGGCCACCTTGTAGAGCCGGTCGGTATTGGTAATGAGCGTATACTGACGGCTGAATTCGCGCTGCAGCCTCTTTTCTTGCTCTTCGCTCAGATCCCCCTCATCGAGCAGCTCGTCCAGTTCCGTTTTTAGTTCGTCAGCGTTGAGCTGAAGCTCGGGCTTGCGCGATTCATAGTAGAGCGGCACCGTCGCACGATCGCGGACGGACTGGGCGAAGTCGTAGACCGAGACGTAGTCGCCGAACACCTCGCGCGTGCGGCTTCCCTCGCCCTGAATCAGCGGCGTGCCGGTAAAGCCGATGAAAGCAGCGTTGGGCAGCGCCGCGCGCATATTAGCGGCGAGCTGGTCATACTGGCTGCGGTGGGCTTCGTCGGTAATCACAATGATGTCGGAGCGATCGGAGAGCACAGGCATCGGCTCGCGGCCAGCGGTCGAGAACTTCTGGATCAGAGTGAAGACATAACGTTCGTTTCCCGCCAGCAATTCCCGCAAATGCGCCCGACTACTCGCCTGCACTTGTTGCGTATCTTTGGTAAGAGCCCCGACGCTGGCGAATTGCCCGGCGATCTGGTCGTCCAGTTCGGTGCGATCGGTCACGATCACGAAGGTGTAGTTCCCGCCCAGGCGCCGAAGTACCTTCTCGGCAAACATCACCATGGAGAGTGACTTTCCCGATCCCTGTGTATGCCAGAACACGCCGAGGCGACCCTTGTTCCGGCCGACATGCTGCACCGCGGCCATCGCGCGGTTTACACCAAGCACCTGATGATATTTACCCACAACCTTGCGTAGACCGCCCTTGGCTTCATCGAACAAAAGGAAGTTTTCAATCAGGTCGAGGAATCGAGTCGGGTCGCATGTGGCGCGCAGCATCGTCTCAAGGCTCGGGTCTTCCGGGCCGTCTTCATCGAGGCGTTTCCACGGCGCGAAGAGATCGAAATCTGTATGCGCGCCGCCCATCAGCGATTCATGGCCGTTGGAAAGGATAACGAAGCAGTTGAACGGGAATAGCTGCGGGATGGTGTCGCGATAATCGCGCAAGTTTTCGTCGTAGGCGTTGAAGATTGGCTTGGAAAGCGCTTTCCACTCCGCATGTAGGAGGGGCAAGCCATTGACGAATCCGATGGTGTCCGCACGACGCTTATGCAGCAGACCCTCGATCCAGACCTGGCTGGCGACGAGAAAATCATTCGCTGCCACATCGCGCCAGTCGATTACGCGGACGGTGATGGTTTCGCTTTGGCCGTCATCCGGGCGCTTCACCTCCACACGGACGCCGTCGCGCAGCAAAAAGTGAAACTCACGATTGGCAGCGATGGGAGAAAGCGCAGAGCGATCCTGCACCAGCGCTTCCTCGGCCAGATTTACTGCTTCCTCCGGCAGATTGGGGTTGAGTTTGATGAGCGCCGCGCGCAGGCGCGTGGGAAGCCAGGTCTGGCGGAAGGTGGTGCGGCCGGTGGGGTTGTTTGCCACCAGCGTTTCGTCGCGGAGGCTAACGTGCTCCCAGCCCAGTTGTTGCAATAGCGCCAGTGCAGGTTGTTCCACGGCGCTGTCTTCGGAGAACTCGCTGGAGAGCGACGGCTGCACCATCTCAGGCGGCCTCCAGTTCCTGTTCAGCCTCGCTGAGTGAAAGCTGGCCGGAGATCAAGCGGGGGAGGAGAAGATCACGGGCGACGGCAAGGCTCCGAATGGATTGCTCAATATTCCAATGCAACGCATATAGCGGGCTAAGCTGTTTTTCGAGTTGTTCGCGGATCGCCAATGGTGGCAGCACAATTCCGATCCGCTCGATGTCGTCTCGACCGACAGCTTTATAGATAGCACCATTTCCGATCAGGTCTGTCGCGTGGAATGTCGCGCGTAGATGGGCCAGTAGAAAAGACGGGCTTCCGGTCTTGCTGCGGATCGAGCACACCCCACGACCAAGCACAACATCTTCGGTTGCCCAATTGATACGCCCAACGGGAGCCCTAACGCTAAAGAGAATGTCGCCTGCGACGGCCACTTTCTTCCTATTGGGTGGGGTGCAGAACACGCGCTTACATAGAAAAAGCGCGCCGAAATCCGTAACTCCCTGATGGAACGGCAACCCGTTTCCATCTTTATTCAACAGTTCCGATGACGGCGATTGGCCCATGATCAGATCGGCCACATTCCCCAAGGGTACGATCTGCCAACCGGCGGGCGTTACCGTCGCCGCGCTGCCACCTGCTGCATGTGGCAGGCTTCCTAGCGGGCCAGTAACAAAACTTTGGAACAGCCCCCGCGCCATCTCCTCCAGCACCGCGATCCTCCGCTGGTGGACTTCGATCAGATCGTCGTAAGCCCCCAAAATCCCTGCTATCTGGCGTTGAGTTTCGAGAGAAGGAACCGTCAACTCAACTTCCCGTAGGATGGTTGTATTAAGGTTCGGCAACGTGGAGCCAACTGCCCGGTTCCGAAGGGCTGAAACTGTTCCGGGGTGTCCTAATCGGTAAAAGAGGAAGCGGGAGTCAGTTTGATGGCCGACCGTAATGCGCAAGCAACCTGTGCCGCACAACCAGCCGGCCTCTCGTTCAGAGACAAGTGCTTTGCGGCCGATGTCACCGCGCCGCCCATAAACGATATCGCCCTTGGCCAATCTGTGATGCGATAGCCGCTCGACATGATCCAAGGAAACGCGAGCAATCGTGGCCTCATCGACCCGGCCCGTTGCAATGTCCTTGGGCATGACAACTGGCGTGCCGATCTCGCAGTAGTCGGACTCGTGCAGTTGGGAGCCGAAAGGGCCAGTTCGAATGTCGCCCTTATCTTCGTCGCATAGCTCGCCAAGCGTGACGTTTCGCCACTCGCTCATGCCAGCACCTCGGCAACATTTGCCGCAATCATCGCCTGCAACCGCGCAGCCTCGGCGTTAAGCCCTTCCAGTTCCTTCTGCAAAGCCTCAAACCGTTCCCGAAAATCCTCGTCGTCAGTTTGCTCCTCCGGGGCTACGCCCACATAGCGCCCAGGATTCAGACTCCAATCCTGCGCGGCAATCTCTTTGCGAGTAGCGACTTTGCACAGGCCGGGAACGTCCTTGTAGCGCTTACCGCCGAAATGCGCGGTCATTGCTTGCCTGCTTCCCGCCTCCAGTTCCGCTTTTTCGCCGCGCCACAGGCGCACGATATTGCCCAAAAACTCAATCTGGTCAGGCGTGAAGTCTCGATGAGCACGCGTCACCTGTCGGAATACATGGCGCGCATCGATAAACAGCACTTGATCCTCGCGCGTGCTCCCTTTTTTGCCCTTATCGAGGAACCATACCGTCACCGGTAACGTGACGGTAAAAAACATATTCGGCGAGGTAGAGATGATCACATCCACCGCCCCGCTCTCAATCAACTTGCGCCGCATCTCCCGCTCGGAACCACCCGCGTCCGAAGCGGAATTAGCCATCACGAAACCTGCACGGCCGTGTTCGTTGAGCGCGGCATTGAACAGCCCGATCCACAGATAGTTAGCGTTGTTGACGCTCGGCACGCCCAGCGAAAAGCGCGCATCCACATGCCCTGCCTCATTGACCAATCGGGCGGTATCCACCTCCTTTTGGTTGAACGGCGGATTAGCCATCACGAAGTCGAACTTGCCCAGCATCTGATGCGGGTCTTCGTAATAGCTGCTGGCAACGCGGATATCGCCGGAAAGGCCGTGGACCGCGAGATTGAGCCGACACAGCTTCTGCGTATCGGCCATCTTCTCCACGCCATAGATACTTATCGCGCGCGCGGGGTTTTCGTTATGCCGCTTCACGAAATCGGCGGAATGAACGAACATGCCACCGGACCCGCACGCTGCGTCGAAAATGCGGCCATGGAAAGGCTCGATCACCTCGACGATCAGCTTCACGATGCTGGAGGGCGTGAAATATTCACCACCCTTTTGCATGAAAGCGGAGGCGAACTCGCCCATGAAGAATTCGAAGATCAGGCCATAGGCATCGCCTGCAATCGCTAGCGGTTGCAGTAGCCGCAACAGTTCACGCAGCACCGAATTGGGCAGCGAACCGTAGCCCTGCGGCAGCACACCGTCGAGATCGGGATTGTGTTCGGCGATGGTCTTCATCGCCTCGTTCAACGCCTCGGCCAGATTCTCTGTCTCCGGCATGCCGAGTAGATAGGAAAAGCGGGCATGCGGCGGCAGGAAAATCGCGCCCTTTGCATGGTAGTCCGGCGGAGTGGGATTGCCGAGCCGCCCGCCGCGCGGAAGCTGCGCATCGACGACATCGAAGCGCGCCTCCATCTGCCGCAGAGCAATCAGCGCCAATACGGGCTGCGCATACTGATCCGGCCTCAGTTCGGTGTTGGTCCAGAGCTGGTTCGCCGTGGCGAACAGGCGGCGAGAAAGGTCTTGAAGATCGATTGCCAATGTTTCCCCGGGTGGTCATATGCCACCTAATCAGCGATTCGACTCTTCTAATCCATCCTTCTGCATCCGCAGACGTCTGCGAGCAACGCATTAAGCATCGGCTTCTCTTTGGAATGCTAATGAAGAAGCATCCTCTGACGACGACAGCAATATGCGCTTGCGAGACAGTTTTAATATCAGGTCTCCCTATCCCGCCGCGTCAATTGCTTCGCGGACGTCGCTGGACGATACGATCTACCGCACGCAGTTGCAGGTTGAGATGATGGTCGAATCTGTTTCTTTTGAGTTTATGACCTTGTCGATCATTGCGGGGGAGTATGCAGATCAGCCAATTCTGAACCTATCGGACTTGTCCTAATTTTGGCACCGAGACGTCTGGAATAACGCCAAGCCTGACCAAACGCACAAAGGCATTCTTACCGTACAACTTTGAGGCCGGTACACACGCATTCACCGTGACACCCATTCGTCGCGACCAATTCCATAAACACGACTGCACTCATCGTACGCATCTTCGCGAGAGGCAAACCAATGATCCGAGATCGGAAGGGCGGCGTCTACGGATTCGTATCGTATCAGCAGAAAACTTCCATCATTAAGCTGTTCGATTGCAACTTTCTTGGTTATACCTTGGCCTGCACCTCTGCCATCAAGAGACTTTCGTGTCAACGCCAAAATCAATATAGATAGTCGATAATTTTCGGAAAGTACATTCCCGATTGTTCAGTTCAGGTTAACTAACGATTCTTGACGACTGACGTGTGTGCGTCGAACGACTCCCGGCCGAGCTCTGTCGTCAATCCAAACGATAGCTCGACATCAACCGCGTCCCGGCGCATCGCGTGAAGCATTGATCTCACTCGTCGCCGATAGATAAGTGTCTCTCGCCAATCGTCCACAGATATTGCTCGACCAGAAATGCGGCTGCAGACCGCGCCCTATCATTCCAAAACGCTTCAGCAGCGCGAATACGAACATCTTCTTGCTCTAGCGCTTCGGGTGCCCAGTAGGTCCTAACGGCCGCAAAAGGAGGATCGTCTGTCTCTAATGCGATCGCAAGGAATAGCTGGAAGTCTGGCTCCCCGTCAACCTTGATCCATCGCGCCAAGGGCAGCATGGCTCTCGCTGTTGCCATGATGCCAAGACGGGCCGCAAGAAGATCCGCTGCTCTAGCGCGAATCTTTCGACAATGCTTGCGCTGAAGCTCCTCATTCTTTATTCCTGGCGGGATTCTAAATTCCTGTGGCAGGACTTGTTCGCAATTTATTTCATCGGGCCATCAAAATATGCTGACAATTCACGGGCGCGTGTTGTTGAACGGCCTTAATCTGGCCCAAGAATGTTTTCATACACACGTGACCAAACGCTGCTCATTGCTCAATTTCTCAACTGCGCTAAAACGCCTAGCACCAACATTAGAAGGCCGAAGCCAGCGCTGCCCCACATCGCAGTAGCACGAAACGTGCGGTATCTGTAGTCCATATTGCGCAGAGCCCACGACCACGTCACAACCAAAAGCGGGATCAACCCGGAGAGTCTGGATATGGCCATTACTGACGCGCTTTGAACGTTATAGCGCATGAGTTGGGCCCAGATCACAAACCAAGCAAGCCCACCGACGAAGGAACATGTCCAGAGCGCAAAGGCAGCAATGCAATTAAAACGTTTCATCGTTTTTCAACTAAACCGTGGGTGATACGAACGGCCGACGTATCCCGTTTGTCGATTGGCTATATCAGGCCGAGTTAGGTAATCGTAGAAGCGACAAGCAGCAGATCACGCCTTATGAAACGGCATTTGACTTCGTTGATGAAAATAAACCTAACCGATTGTTTATGTGGATCGCACTATGGTGTACCCGCTTTCGAGTTATGAAACAGCACCGCCAGCAGATTCGCCTAGCCGGGTCGCTTGGCAGCGTCCTAGCCTACAACACGAAACGCGAAATATTTGGGTGAAGGCAGACTGGGCAAGGCAGCAATCGGAGAAGCCCCGTGTGGGTGAGGTGACCCACATAGTCCCCGGAACTGTCCCCGGCGTGGCCCTGAAAGCCCCTCGTCAGGGACACTGTTCCGCCAAGTCTTTGATACTTTTAAGTAAATACTGGTGGGCCGGGTGGGGCTCGAACCCACTATCGGTCGATTATGAGTCGACAGCTTATACCAGTTAAGCTTCCGGCCCTCTGCACTAAAAGGGCAAAAAGAAAGCGCCGATAGCGGCGCTTTCTGTTACTCCCGAACATTGCGCGAGGCGACTACGAAGGGTTGCGAGTGTGCCTCACAACGCCTCTCAAAACAAGTCCCGTCAGTTGCCTTCGAGGAAAGATTTCAGCTTGTCCGACCGGCTCGGATGCCGCAACTTGCGCAGCGCCTTCGCTTCGATCTGGCGGATCCGTTCACGAGTCACGTCGAACTGCTTGCCCACTTCCTCGAGCGTGTGATCCGTGCTCATCTCGATACCAAAGCGCATCCGCAGCACCTTCGCCTCACGCGGCGTCAGCGAGTCGAGCACATCCTTCACGACATCGCGCATCGATGCATGCAACGCGGCATCGGACGGCGCCACCGTGTTCGTATCCTCGATGAAATCTCCGAGATGCGAATCGTCGTCGTCGCCGATAGGCGTTTCCATGGAGATCGGCTCCTTCGCGATCTTCATGATCTTGCGGATCTTGTCCTCCGGCATCTCCATCTTCTCGGCAAGTGTCGCCGGATCCGGTTCGAGGCCGGTTTCCTGCAAGATCTGCCGCGAGATGCGGTTCATCTTGTTGATCGTCTCGATCATGTGAACCGGAATGCGGATCGTGCGCGCCTGGTCCGCGATCGAGCGCGTGATGGCCTGCCGGATCCACCACGTCGCGTAAGTCGAGAACTTGTAGCCGCGACGATATTCGAACTTGTCCACCGCCTTCATCAGACCGATGTTGCCTTCCTGAATCAGGTCGAGGAACTGCAGACCGCGATTCGTGTACTTCTTCGCGATGGAAATCACGAGACGCAGGTTCGCCTCGGTCATTTCGCGCTTCGCCTGACGCGCCTTCAATTCGCCCGCCGCCATCTGACGGTTGGTTTCCTTCAGGTCCTTCAGCGGCAGCACGACCCGCGCCTGAAGATCCAGGAGACGCTGCTGCTGCTCGCGGATAGCCGGAATATTGCGCTCCAGCACCGCGCTGTATTCGTGACCTTCCGCGACGACCTTGTCGGACCATTCGAGATCCGTCTCGCTGCCGGGGAAACGCGTGATGAACTCGGCGCGCGGCATGCCGCACTTGTCGACGACCGTATGCAGAATCTGCCGCTCGACCTGACGCACCTCATCGACCTGCGCGCGCAACGTATCGCACAGGCGCTCGACGGTGCGCGCCGTGAAACGGATGTTCATCAGCTCCGTCTGGATGGCTTCCTGCGCCTTGAGATAAGCCTTCGACTTGTAGCCTTCCTTCTCATAGGCGCGGCGCATCTTGTCGAACCATTCGCTGATGAGCGCGAACTTCTCGAGCGACTGTGCCTTGAGGGCTTCGAGTTGCGCGGCATTGGCGCTGGCTTGCGCGCTGCCGTCGTCCTCTTCTTCCTCTTCCTCGTCGCTCTCTTCCTCGGTTTCCTCTTCTTCGGATTCGATCGCCTCGGCTTCCTGCTCGGAGAAACCGTCGGTGTCCTGCGCATTCGGATCGATCAGGCCGTCGACGAGTTCATCGACACGGATCTCTTCGTTCTGCACACGCTCCGCCATTGCGAGGATGTCGGCGATGGTCGTCGGGCACGCGGAGATCGCCATGACCATGTGCTTCAGGCCATCCTCGATGCGCTTCGCAATCTCGATTTCGCCTTCGCGCGTCAGCAACTCG
This sequence comes from Caballeronia jiangsuensis, assembly GCF_046030135.1. Classification (NCBI taxonomy): domain Bacteria; kingdom Pseudomonadati; phylum Pseudomonadota; class Betaproteobacteria; order Burkholderiales; family Burkholderiaceae; genus Caballeronia; species Caballeronia jiangsuensis. The sequence continues at coordinate 63,464 of NZ_JAQQDB010000019.1, read as the reverse complement.
ACCGTGCCCATCTCGCGCATGTACATGCGGACCGGGTCGGTGGTGCGTCCGAATTCCGAATCGACGGTGGAAAGCGCGACTTCGGCTTCTTCCTCGACTTCGTCGTCGGAGGAGGCGTTCGGCGCGTTGTCGTTCAGCAGCAGGGTCTCGGCATCCGGCGCTTGCTCGTACACCGCCACGCCCATGTCATTGAACGTGCTGATGATGCCTTCGATCGCCTCTGTCTCCGTGAAGTTGTCCGGGAGGTGATCGTTGATCTCGCCGTAGGTCAGGAAACCGCGCTCCTTGCCGAGCTTGATGAGCGCGCGCAGCTTCGAGCGCCGCTCCTCGAGTTCCTCTACGGTGCCAGGCGCGCTCGACGAGAACGCGTCCTTCAGCAGTGCTTTTTCCTTCGCGCGGCGATCGCGAGCCTTGGCCTTTTCGACCTTCGCCGCAGGAGCGGCAACAGACTCCGCGTTTTGCGTTGCGTCGTCTTCGACGGATACATCGTTCAGCTTTTTCGTCATGGAGTTCGCCATACCGGCCTTAGTCTCGACTCGCGGCTGCTGGACAACAGCCGATGGAACCGTGAATACCCAATACGCGCACGCTGCTTCGTCCTGCGTGCCCTGCCCGGGGCGCCATCGCGGTTCGAACGAGTGTGAATCGTCTCCTCGCCCTACCCTCAATAGCAGCCGCTTCCCTTATGCCCGTCTGTTCGTCGGCGTGCTTATCGGCCTCTTTTGTAAGATTTATGCGGCGTGCACCACGTATGACCGTGCCGCATTCCCGAGAACCGATTCAGCCAGCCTTCCTTCTTTCTTCCCGCTTCTTTCCTGCTGCTCTCCCGCACCGGACAACCACGCCGGCATTACCGCCAAAACCTTCCAAATGCTCTTTGCCCGTTTGCCCGGGGCGCCGCCGCCAAACCACGTTTCAGAACGATGAAAAACGCCTGAACAGTTGACAAAAAACATTCATTTTGAACTTTTTATTATAGCATTCTCACTTTCCGGCATCCGGGCTCGCGCCCCGCCCAGCCTTGATCTGTGCGACTCTCGCCGACAGATCCGAAAACTCCGCCACCTCTTCCGCCGACAAGCTGCTTTGCCTCGCCAGTTGATCGAGCCGCGCCCGATAGCTGTCGTGCCGCAACTTCACCACCGTCGCCTGCAACTCTTCCGCGAGCAGACGCTTCTGTTCCTCGACTCGCTGCGCCGCGTCCTCGTCGGCCGGGTCGCGCATCAGCAAATCGCGAACGTTTTCATCATAGGCGAGAATTTCCTGGAAGATATCGTCGTACGTGGGCGCGTTTGCGGCATTTCTCAAGATCTCGGACAGCAACTGGAATTCCGCTGCGTCGCCCAGTTCGCGCGCGTGCGACACCACCTCGCTGAACAGTTCGCCATGCTCGGTCATCGTCACGAGGGTGCGCTCGCTGTCCTGATCGAGCGCAGCCGCGATGCCCGGGTACATCACCAGATTACGCAGCGCGCGCTGTTCCTGCCCGGTCACACGCCGGCGTTCGCTCTTCGGCACGTTCGCACGCGCCACGGCCGCCGCGCGCGAATCGATGTCGCACAACGCCGCGATCTCGGTAAACGGCGTGTCGAGCCGATCTGCGAGCATATGCAGGATCTGCACCCGCAACGCATTCGCGGGCAGCGCCTGAAGCAGCGGCTTGGCGTCGAAGAGCGCCTTCGCGCGGCCTTCGGGCTGCTCCAGTTCCTTGTCGTTCAGCACCTCGTTCAGGAGAAACTGCGACAGCGGCATCGCGCGATCGACCTGCTCGCCGAATCCGTCCGTGCCGAATTCGCGCACGTAGCTGTCCGGATCGTGCTCTTTCGGCAGAAAGAGGAACTTGACCGTCCGGTTGTCCGCCGCGTGCGGCAGCGCCGCTTCCAGCGCCCGGCGCGCGGCGCGGCGGCCCGCCGAATCGCCGTCGAAGCTGAACACCACTGTGTCCGTCTGGCGAAAGAGCTTCTGTACGTGGATCGGCGTGCAAGCCGTGCCGAGCGTCGCCACGGCGTTCGCAAAGCCGAGCTGCGCGAGCGCGACGACATCCATATACCCTTCGACGACGAGCACGTAGCCCAGTTCACGAATCGCGAGACGCGCTTCGAACAGTCCGTAAAGCTCGCTGCCCTTGCTGAAAAGCGGCGTCTCCGGCGAATTCAGGTACTTGGGCTCGCCGCCGTCGAGCACGCGCCCGCCGAAGCCGATCACGCTGCCCTTCACATTGCGGATCGGGAACATCACGCGCTCGCGGAAGCGATCGTAGCGCCGCGCCTGTCCCTGCGAATCGGTCTTCTCGCTGACGATCACGAGGCCCGATTCGACGAGGTTGTCATCCCGATAGTCGGGAAACGCCGATTCGAGGTTCTGCCAGCCATCCGGCGCGTAGCCGAGCCCGAAACGCGCGGCGATTTCGCCGGTCAGGCCGCGTTTCTTCAAATACGCGATGGCCTCGGGCGCGCCGCGCAGTTGCTTGCGATAGAAATCGCACGCAGTCTGCATGACTTCCGTCAGCGCGACGCTGACCGCCTTGCTCGGCGCGCTTTCGCCGCCGCTGCCGCCACGGAAGCCGTTCGATGGCTCTTGGGGAACCGTAAGGCCCGCGCCTTGCGCGAGGTCCTTCACGGCCTCGGGAAACGTGAGGCCGGTGTGCTCCATCAGAAAGCCGATCGCGGTGCCGTGCGCGCCGCAGCCGAAGCAGTGATAGAACTGCTTGGTCGGACTGACCGTGAACGACGGGCTTTTCTCGTTGTGGAACGGGCAGAGGCCCATGAAGTTCGCGCCGCCCTTTTTCAACTGGACGTAGCGACCCACCACGTCGACGATATCGACGCGGTTGAGCAAATCCTGCAGGAAAGCGTGCGGAATCACCGAATCAGAAGCAGTGCAAGTTACTTGGCGAGTGCGGCTTTCACCTGCGCGGAGACAGCGGTCATGTCGGCCTTGCCTGCGAGCTTCGGCTTCAGCACGCCCATGACCTTGCCCATGTCCTGCGGGCCGGCGGCGCCGGTCGCGGCGACGGCGGCCTGAACTTCGGCGGCGATCGCATCGGCGGAAAGCTGTTCGGGCATGTACGCCGACAACACCGCCAGCTCCGCTTTTTCCTTGTCGGCGAGATCGGTGCGGCCCGCGGCTTCGAACTGGCTGATCGAGTCCTTGCGCTGCTTGATCATCTTGTCGATGACGGCGGTGATGCCCGCGTCGTCGAGCGTGACGCGATCGTCGACTTCACGCTGCTTGATTCCCGCGAGCAGCAGTCGAATCGTGCCGAGGCGCTCGGTTTCCTTGGCGCGCATGGCAGTCTTCATGTCGTCGCTGATCTGGTCTTTGAGGCTCATCGTTCACCCGGTGCAATTGCGAAATTATGGATTCCGGCCGGCGCCCGGCTCCCGCGAAAGCAAAAACCCGCTTGGGAACACTTCCTCAAGCGGGACTTTTAGCGGGCCGTTTTGAGGCGCGGCAAAGCGGTACGACGACCCTTGCCGCGCTAACCGTATTAGCGCCTGCCAGAGCGGAGAGAATCCTCCGATGACCGTCTGAGTATAGCAAACGGGTTCGCGTTTCGAGACTCGCCAAAACCCCCGGCCAGGCGTGCTCAGGCGGCTGTCGACGCGTTCCGCGCGAACTCGCCCGCGGCCTTGCCCGCCGCGACGCCCGACGCCCACGCCCACTGAAAGTTATAGCCGCCGAGCCAGCCCGTGACATCGACGGCCTCGCCGATGAAATAGAGCCCCGCGACGCGTTCGCTCATCATCGTTGCGGAGGAAAGCTCGCGCGTATCGACGCCGCCGCGCGTGACTTCCGCCTTGCGATAGCCTTCGGTGCCGCTCGGCGTGAGCGTCCAGCTGGACAGCGACGCGCCGATCGCCTTCAGCGTGCGGTCGGGCAGATCGGCGAGGCGCGCATCGACGGGCACGCGCTGCGCTTCCAGCCACGCGTGGGCGAGACGCGCCGGCACGTGCTCGGCCAGAAAATTGCCGATCTGCTTCTTCGAGCCGGCCTTGGCTTCGAGCAGCGTTTCGGTGGCGTCGGCATCGGGAAGCAGGTCCACATGAATCGGCTCCGACGTATTCCAGTAGCTCGAAATCTGCAACACGCCTGGCCCCGACACGCCGCGATGCGTCAGCAGCAGATCTTCGTCGAACTCGCCGCGCGTCTTGCCGCGCCCCGTGCTGATGCGCACCGGCAACGAAAGCCCCGAGAGCGCGGCGAACGGCGCCCAGTCGGCCGACGTGAACGTGAGCGGGACCAGCGCCGGACGCGTATCGACGAGCTTGTGGCCGAACTGCTTCGCGACGCGATAGCCGAACTCCGTCGCGCCGATCTTCGGAATCGACAGGCCGCCGGTCGCTATCACGAGCGCCGCCGTGTCGATCGCGCCCGCGGTCGAATCGAGCGTGAAGCGCGCGCCGTCATGGCGGATTTCATGCACGACGACCGGACGCCGCCACGCGACGCCGCCCGCATCGCACTCGCTTTTCAGCACGTCGATGATGGTTTCGCTGGAGTCGTCGCAAAAGAGCTGGCCCTTGTGCTTCTCGTGCCACTTGACGCGGTATTGCTTAAGCAGCGCGAGAAAATCGCGAGGCGTATAGCGGGCGAGCGCGGAGCGGCAGAAATGCGGATTCGCCGACAAGAAATTGGCCGGCTGCGCGTTGATGTTGGTGAAGTTGCAGCGTCCGCCGCCGGAGATGCGGATTTTTTCGGCGAGACGCTCGGCGTGGTCGATGAGCACGACGCGGCGCCCGGATTGAGCGGCCACGGCCGCGCACATCATGCCGGCCGCGCCCGCGCCGATGACGGCGATATCGAAGGATTCCATGGCGCGCATTTTACCTTCGACACGCTCATCGAAGCCCGCTGCTATACTTTTCTGTTACCTCTGACGCATTGAATCCATGCTCGTTCTCGGCATCGAAAGCTCCTGCGACGAAACCGGCCTCGCCCTCTACGACACCGAGCGCGGCCTGCTTTCGCACGCCCTTCACTCGCAGATCGCGATGCATCGCGAATACGGCGGGGTCGTGCCGGAACTGGCTTCGCGCGATCACATCCGGCGCGCGCTGCCATTGCTGGAAGAGGTGCTCGAACAATCCGGCGCGCAGCGCGCCGACATCGACGCCATCGCGTTCACGCAGGGGCCGGGACTCGCGGGCGCGCTGCTCGTGGGCGCGAGCATCGCGAATTCGCTGGCGATGGCTTGGGACAAGCCGACCGTCGGCATTCATCACCTGGAAGGGCATCTGCTGTCGCCGCTGCTCGTCGATGCGCCGCCGCCGTTTCCGTTCATCGCGCTGCTCGTGTCGGGCGGACATACGCAACTCATGCGCGTAACCGATGTCGGCGTCTACGAGACGCTCGGCGAAACCCTCGACGACGCCGCCGGCGAAGCCTTCGACAAGACCGCGAAACTGCTCGGCCTCGGCTATCCGGGCGGGCCGGAAGTGTCGCGGCTTGCGGAATTCGGCACGCCGGGCGCGGTCACGCTGCCCCGTCCGATGCTGCATTCCGGCGACCTCGATTTCAGCTTCAGCGGCCTGAAAACGGCCGTGCTCACGCAGAGCCGCAAGCTCGGCACCAACGTCTGCGAACAGGCGAAGGCCGATCTCGCGCGCGGTTTCGTCGATGCTGCGGTGGATGTGCTCGTCGCGAAATCGCTCGCCGCGCTGAAGAAAACGGGCCTGAAGCGGCTCGTCGTGGCGGGCGGCGTCGGCGCGAACCGGCAGTTGCGCGAAGCGCTGTCTGCGGCCGCGAAGAAGCGCCGCTTCGACGTGCATTACCCCGATCTCTCGCTCTGCACCGACAACGGCGCGATGATCGCGCTCGCCGGCGCGCTGCGGCTTTCGCGCTGGCCCGAGCAGGCCGTGCGCGACTACGCGTTCACCGTGAAGCCGCGCTGGGATCTCACGTCGCTCGCGCGCGCCTGAGCGTTCATCGCGGCGGATTGAAAGGCTGCACGATCGCCTTGAAGACAGGCAGCGTTTCGCAGCGGTCACTATGTCCGATGAGCGTAGGCCACCGCGTCGAGCTGAAAATCTCCGGATGCGCCTCGCGCGCGAAACGCAGCGCGCAGGCCACGGCGATGTCCGCGTGACCGATCGCATCGCCGAACCAGTACGGCGACGCGCGCGCGGCGCGGTCCGCTTCCAGTGCGTTCAGCACGCGCTCGACCTGCCCCGTGCAGCGATCGAGCCACGCCTGCGATTTCTCCCTGTGCAGCACGCGTTCGTACACGAGCGCGACGGCCTTGTCGGCGAGACCCGTCGCGAGCGCGCAGACCTTCAGCGCCTGGCGCCGCTCCGGGCCGCCCGATGCGATCATCGCGCGCTCGCCCGCCTGTTCGTCGAGATAGTCGAGGATCATCGCGCTTTCGACGAGCACGTCGCCGGAGTGGAGCACGAGCGTCGGCACGCGGATCAGCGGATTGAAGGGCGCGATCTTGTCGGCATCGCCGAAGACGGACCACGGGCGATGTTCGTACGCCATGCCGTAGAGATTCAGCGCGATGGCCACGCGCCGCACGAACGGGGAATCGAATTGGCCGATGAGGATCAAGATGCGCTCCGTGGTCGATTTCTCGGACGGCCAGTTTAAGGTCGCGCATGCCTCGGAAACAACAGCAACGCCAACGACGCGCACAGGCCCGACGCCAGCCATACGACCGGCCACGAACCCACCGCGAGCACGTGCGGAATGACGAGCGGCGTCACGAAGAACCCGGCATACACGGCCGTGTTCGCCATGCCGAGCGCGGTGCCGGCGCGTTCGGTGCCGGCGAGCGTCGCCAGTTCCGTGTACGCGACGCCATGCCACGCCGACACGCAAATCCCCGCGAAAACGAGTATCGCCGAGAGCAGTAAAGGCGCTTGCGCCGCGCCGCCCGCGACCGCCGCCGCCAGCACGACGAACGACGCCGACGCCACGATCACCGAGCCGCGCAAGTACGCGCGCCGGTTGCGGTGACGATCCGTGTGACGGCCGCTCCAGACCCGCATGACCATCGCGCCGAGCTGGATCGCGCCCATCGTCGCGCTGATCGCGGTTACGCCGAAATGACCGGCATCGTGAAGGAAGACGGTCGCGAAGGTCAGAATCGCGAATTGCGGCACGCACAGGATGCCGATGCCGAGCACGACGCGCCAGACCAGCGCGTTCTTCAATGGCGGGACGCCTTTGCCCGTCACCGCGCGATGCACGGCGTGCGGCGCTTCATGCAGCCAGCGCCAGGCGAACGCGCCGGAGACCGCGCACATCGCCGCCAGCGCGCCGTAGACCGCCGCAAAGCCATGCGACGACGCCAGCCACGGCAACAATGCCGCGCCGATGCCGCCGCCCAACGGCACGGCCGTTTGCCGGATGCTCATCGCGAGGCCGCGCTCACCGTCGGCGAACCACGCCATCACCGCCCGCCCGCTCGATCCGTTGACGCTGCCGCCCAAGAGACCCAGCACGCACATCGCGAAAACGAGCCAGCCGAGCGTCGCCGACGACGGCACCGCGAACAGACTCATCGCGACGAGCATCGCGGCTGTCGAAAGCAAGCCGGTCAGCAGAACCGGACGGTCGCCCCAGCGATCCGTCAGCACGCCCCACGGCAGTTCCGACAGCGCGACGCCCAGACCCAGCGCGCCGAGCGCGAGGCCCAGTTCGCCGTTGCTCAGGTGATAACCGCTGCGCATCCACACGGCGGTGGTCGGAATGCCCGCCGCCGCAGCCGAGAAGCTCGCGTTGGCCGCCACGCCGACGCCCAGCACTTTCCAGCGATGCGCGTCGCCGAATGCGTAAGCGCCTTTTACGAGAGAAGTGGCCATCATGCAATCCATTCGAATTTGACTCCGGCCAGTTTGAAGGCTTAGGATCGTCCTGAAAATTACAAAGTTTTTCATCGATCATTCAGAAAATCAGGACGATTGCCATGGGCCAGACGACATTCGATCTCGCGGTGCTGCGCAGCTTCGTCGCGGGGATGGATCTGGGCAGCTTCGCGAAGGCGGCGGACCGCGTCGGGCGCTCGACATCGGCGGTGAGTGCGCAGTTACGCAAGCTGGAGGAGCAGGCGGGCGCGACGCTTTTCCGCAAATCCGGACGCGGGCTCGCGCTCACCGATGCGGGCGAAGTGATGCTCGGCTATGCGCGGCGGCTCGTCGAACTGAACGACGAAGCCGCCGTCGCGATTCGCGGCGTCGATCTGGAGGGCTGGATACGGCTCGGTTTGCAGGAGGATTTCGGCGAAGTCGTGCTTCCGGATGTGCTCGGCCGCTTCGCGCGGGCGCATCCGAAAGTGCGGATCGAAGCGCGCGTGGCGCGCAATACGGAACTGCTGGAGCGCATCGATACCGGGCAACTCGATCTCGCGCTCGTGTGGGGCGCGCCGGGCGTCACCGACGATAGCAACGCCGCGATGATCGCCGAGCCGATCGCGGCGCCGTCGATGCGCTGGATCGCTTCGTCGACGGTTCCGTGGCAGTTCGACCCCGACGAACCTTTACCGCTCATCGCGTTCGATCGTCCGTGTCTCTTTCACAGCGCGGCGGCCGCGGCGCTGGATCGCGCGGGCATCAAATGGCGTGTGGCGTTCACGAGCCCGAGTCTGTCGGGATTGTGGGCGGCAGCGGCGGCGGGTCTGGGCGTCACCGTGCGAACGAGCTATGGATTGCCGTCGACGGTACGTGCGCTCGATGCCGGCGAAGGCGAATTGCCCGCGTTGCCTTCGATTCCTCTTGCGCTGCATCGCGCATCGGGAAGCGCATCGCCGCCGGTCGAGCGGCTCGCGGCGCTGGTGATGGCTTCAGTGCGGGCAGCGCACGTTCCTGCGGAAACGGCGCTCGCCTGAAGACGGGCTCACGCGTCTCGGCGCTTGTCCCGCTCGATCACCGCATACGCGCTGTGATTGTGGATCGACTCGAAGTTCTCGGCTTCGAGCACATACGCGACGATGCGTTCGTCGGCGTTCAGGCGCGTCGCGACATCCCGCACAAGATCCTCGACGAACTTCGGGTTTTCATACGCGCGCTCGGTCACGAACTTCTCGTCGGGGCGCTTCAGCAAGCCCCACAGTTCGCACGACGCCTCTTCCTCCGCGATGCGAATGAGTTCCTCGACCGCGACTTCCCCTGCGAGCTGCGCCGCGATCGTCACGTGCGAGCGCTGATTGTGCGCGCCGTATTGCGAGATCTTCTTCGAGCACGGGCACAGGCTCGTCACGGGCACGAGCACTTTCATCGACAGATGTGTTTCGCCGTCGCGCTTCTCGGCGATGAACGTCGCTTCGTAGTCCAAGAGGCTTTGCACGCCGGAGACCGGCGCCGTCTTCATCACGAAGTACGGCAAGGTCACTTCGATGCGCCCCGAATGCGCTTCGAGCTTCGTCAGCATCGAAGCGAGCAGCGTGCGCAGCGCGGCCTGATCGAGCGGCTCGCGATTCTCTTCGAGCAGCGCGACGAAGCGCGACATGTGCGTGCCCTTCTGATCGGCAGGCAGATGCACATCGAGATTCCATACGCCGACGCTCGGCTGCACGCCGTTCGCCGTGCGCACCGACAACGGATGCCGCACACCCTTCACACCGACGCGCTGAATCGCGATCTGACGCGTGTCGGGCGTGCTCTGAACATCGGGCATCACGAAGGCGGGATTCATCTGATTCATTTGTTTTGTCCTTATGCGCCGCGCGTCGCTGGGGACGCGAGCGGATCGAAACGTTCAAGCGCACACGGCGCGGGACGATGCCCGCGCCGTGTGTCAAAGCGTTGATACGCGGCGCACCCCGAGCGCGCCGTTCGAGCGATGCGTCGTCAGGCGACGCGCTTGGTCAGCTTGCCGGCGTGCGCGCTTTCGACGGCGTCGATGAAGCGCTCGCGAATCGACTTGACGATGCCAGCCGAGTCCAGGCCGACGCTCGACAGCAGCTTGGCCGGATCGCCGTGATCGATGAAGGCGTCGGGCAGCCCGAGTTGCAGCACGGGCTTCACGATCGAGCTGGCGAGCAGCGCTTCGACGCACGCGGAGCCCGCGCCGCCCATGATCGCGCCTTCTTCGATCGTCACGATGGCATCGTGCGTCGCGGCGAGTTCGCGCAGCAAATCGGCGTCGACCGGCTTCACGAAACGCATGTTGGCGACCGTCAGATCCAGTTCTTCCGCGGCGGCGAGCGACGGTGCGACCATCGTGCCGAACGCGCAGATCGCGATGCGCTTGCCCGAACCGAGCTTCTGCGACGACTCGCGGCGAATCTCGCCACGGCCGACGGGAATCGCGGTCATTTGCTTGACCGTCGCGACACCCGTGCCCGCGCCGCGCGGATAACGCACGGCCGTCGGGTTCGGTTGCTGCAGCGCCGTGTAGAGCATCTGCCGGCACTCGTTTTCGTCGGACGCGGCCATCACCGTCATGTTCGGGATGCAGCGCAGGAACGCGAGGTCGTAGTTGCCCGCGTGCGTCGCGCCGTCCGCGCCGACGAGGCCCGCGCGATCGATCGCGAACACCACCGGCAGGTTCTGCAGCGCGACGTCGTGGATCAGCTGGTCGTACCCGCGTTGCAGGAAGGTCGAATAGATGGCGACGACGGGCTTCATGCCGTCCGCGGCCATGCCGCCGGCGAACGTGACCGCGTGCTGCTCGGCGATGCCGACATCGAAATAACGCTCCGGGAAGCGCTTCTCGAACTCGACCATGCCGGAGCCTTCGCGCATTGCCGGCGTGATGCCGACCACACGCGAATCCTGCGCCGCGGCGTCGCACAGCCACTCGCCGAACACTTGCGTGTAGGTCTTCTTCGACGGCGCCGTCGACGGCTTGATGCCTTCCGCCGGATTGAACTTGCCCGGACCGTGATAGAGCACCGGATCGGCTTCGGCGAGCTTGTAGCCCTGACCTTTCTTCGTGACGACGTGCAGGAATTGCGGGCCGCGCAGTTCCTTGATGTTCTGGAGCGTCGGGATCAGCGAATCGAGATCGTGACCGTCGATCGGCCCGATGTAGTTGAAGCCGAACTCCTCGAACAGCGTGGCCGGCACGATCATGCCCTTCGCGTGCTCTTCGAGCTTGCGGGCGAGATCGAGCACCGGCGGCGCATGGCGCAGCACGCGTTCGACGCCCGCGCGCGCGGCCGCGTAGAAACGCCCCGACATCAGACGCGCGAGATGGCGATTCAGCGCGCCGACCGGCGGCGAAATCGACATGTCGTTGTCGTTGAGGATGACGAGCAGCGGCACGTCGTCGGCGACGCCCGCGTTGTTCATCGCCTCGAAGGCCATGCCCGCGGTCATCGCGCCGTCGCCGATCACGGCGATCGAATAGCGGTTGTCGCCCTGCAGCTTGTTGGCGATCGCCATGCCGAGCGCCGCCGAAATCGACGTACTCGAATGCGCGGTGCCGAAGGTGTCGTATTCGGACTCCGCGCGGCGCGGGAAGCCGGAAATGCCGCCCAGCTGGCGCAGGCCCGGCATCTGATCGCGACGACCGGTGAGGATCTTGTGCGGATACGTCTGATGACCGACATCCCAGACGATGCGGTCATTAGGCGTATCGAACACATAGTGCAACGCGATCGTCAGCTCGACCGTGCCCAGATTGGACGACAGATGGCCGCCCGTCTGTGACACGCTGTCGAGCACATAGGCTCGCAGCTCGTCGGCCAGCGGTTGCAGTTGGCGGCGATCGAGGGCGCGCAAATCGGCCGGATCGTCGATGGTTTTCAGCAAGTCGTACATCGTCGTCCCATTTTAGGAAAACTGGCGTGATTCGTTCGGCGCGATTATGTCTCTTCCCGCCGTGGGGTTCGTCACGCGTTCAACAATCAATTCACCCGGTTCACGACCAGGTCGGCAAGTTCTGCCAGGCGCTGGCCGCGTGCGCCGAACGGCTGGATCGCGGCGTGCGCGTCGCGGCCGAGTTGCGCGGCGAGTTCGCGCGACGCATCGAGCCCGATGATCGACACATAAGTGGGCTTGTCGTGCTGCGCGTCCTTGCCGGCGGTCTTGCCGAGCGTGGCGGAATCGGCGGTGACATCCAGGATGTCGTCGACGACCTGGAATGCGAGGCCGATCGCGGCGGCGTAATCATCCAGCGACGCGAGCGCCTCCGCGCCCGGATGCGTGCCCGCGAGCGCGCCCATGCGCACCGACGCGCGCAACAGCGCACCCGTTTTTTTGCGATGCATCGTCTCGAGCTCAGGGCGCGACAGCTTGCGGCCGACACTTTCGAGGTCGATCGCCTGTCCGCCCGCCATGCCGAGCGAACCGCTCGCGAGTGCCAGCTCGCGCACGAGCGCGGCTTGCTGGCCATCGGCCAGACCATTGCCTTCGGTCGTCAACGCGACGAACGCCTGCGATTGCAGCGCGTCGCCGACGAGCAGTGCCGTCGCTTCGTCATATTGGATGTGTACCGTGGGCTTACCCCGGCGCAATGCGTCGTCGTCCATGGCGGGCATGTCGTCATGCACCAGCGAATAGACGTGAATCATCTCGAGCGCCGCGCTCGCCGCTTCCACGGCCGGCGCGCTCGCGCCGGTCAGTTCGCCGGCAGCGTGGACGAGCAGCGGACGAACGCGCTTGCCGCCGCCCAGCACTGCATAGCGCATGGCCTCATGCAGACGCGCCGGCGCGACGTCCGTGCCCGGCAGATAGTGTTCGAGCGCCGTCTCGACGCGATCGAGCGTCGCGCGCATCCATTGTTCGAAGTTCATAGGTCGTCGTCCCCGTTGTCGTTTGTCGCTCCGGCACCCTGGGTGGCGCGCTGTACCTCGGCGGGCAGCGGCTTGAGCGTCTCGCCATCGAGAACGCGTACCTGCTGCTCGACTTTTTCGAGCTGCTGTTGGCAAAAGCCCACAAGCGCCGCGCCGCGGCGATAGGCCGCGAGCGATTCCTCGAGACTCAGCGCGCCCTCTTCCATGCGCGCGACAAGCGATTCGAGTTCCTCCAGCGCCGACTCGTAATTCTCCGGAAGCTGCGCGGCGTCCGCGCCTTGCGCGTCGCCGGTTTGCTCGACTGTTTCCTGGACAGCGGTCTTCGCCATGAATCGTGGATGTGCAATTGAATTTTTGGAACCAAGTCGCACATTCTACGGCAAAAGACAATTTTTCGACCCGCATCCCGTCCGCGCGAAACGGCCAAGAGTGCTTTGCCGGATTGTCCGCCAATCGTCGCCGAACGTGCCATCTGCGTTCGTCCGCGTGGCGATTGCGAGGAACTCTCGCGACAATTTATACCCAAATCAAGGCCTTAAGTACCCCAAGGAGGGGGATTTCGGTATAATCGCGGGCTCCCTAAATCGAATCTTCGATGGTTGGGTTGTTCACTGCTTTCACGTTTTCATCGGGAGTGGGAATGTCCAATCTGAGCAATGCATTGCAGCTGAATGCCATTCATAGCCAGCTGCCAGTCACGGCTTACTTTGACGAAGCGCTTCTTACGCGCGAACTCGACACACTTTTCAAGCAAGGTCCACGCTACGTCGGGCACGAACTCATGGTTCCCGATGCGGGAAACTATTTCGCGCTTCCGGGCGAAGGCGAAGGGCGCGTGCTCGTTCGTAATCAGCAGAACAATATCGAGCTGCTGTCGAACGTGTGCCGTCATCGCCAGGCGATCATGCTCAATGGCCGCGGCAGCGCGGAGAACATCGTCTGCCCGCTGCATCGCTGGACCTACGATCTCGACGGTCAACTGCTCGGCGCGCCGCATTTCGCGGACAAGCCCTGCCTGAACCTCGGCAAGACTTCGCTGCAGAACTGGCAAGGCCTGCTCTTCGAATCGGAGGGCCGCAATGTCGCTGCGGATCTCGCGAGACTTGGCACAGCGCGTCATTTCGACTTTTCGGGCTTCATGTTCGATCACGTCGAAGTGCACGAGTGCAACTACAACTGGAAGACCTTCATCGAGGTCTATCTGGAGGACTATCACGTCGCGCCGTTCCACCCGGGCCTCGGCAGCTTCGTGTCGTGCGACAACCTCGAGTGGGAATTCGGCGACTGGTACAGCGTCCAGACCGTCGGCGTCCACAAGAATCTCGAGAAGCCGGGCAGCCCGACGTACCGCAAGTGGCACGACGAGGTCCTGCGCTTCCGCAACGGCACGCCGCCCGAATTCGGCGCGATCTGGATGGTGTATTACCCCGGTCTGATGATCGAGTGGTATCCGCACGTGCTCGTCGTGTCGTGGCTCATTCCGCACGGCACGCAGAAAACGACGAACATCGTCGAGTTCTATTACCCCGAGGAAATCGCGCTCTTCGAGCGTGAGTTCATCGAGGCGGAACGCGCCGCATACATGGAAACCGCGCGCGAGGACGACGAAATCGCCGAGCGCATGGATGCCGGCCGTCGCGCGCTGATGTCGCGCGGCGAGAATCAGGTCGGCCCGTATCAGAGCCCGATGGAATCCGGCATGCAGCACTTCCACGAGTTCCTGCGGCATCAACTCGGGACCATCTGAACGCGGTTCCGGGTTTGCGTCGGACGTCGGCAAAAGACGGGCTTTCGAGCCCGTTTTTTCTTTTAGACTATTGGCTCATCCCCGCATTACAAGCGCCGCTTGAGGAGCCGTCATGCCGCACACCCACTACACCACGCTCATCTCGGCGACGAATCTCGCCGAACGGCTCGCCGCCGCGCCCGGCAGCATCCTCGTCTTCGATTGCCGCTTCGATCTCGCCGCGCCGGAATCGGGCGAAGCGGCCTATGCGCAAGGGCATATTCCCGGCGCGCACTATCTTCATCTGGATCGCGATTTGTCCGGCGTCAAGACCGGCACGAACGGGCGTCATCCGCTGCCAGAACGCGCCGCGCTCGTCGCAAAGCTGGCGAGCTTCGGCCTGAACGAAGGCCAGCAAGTGGTTGCGTACGACGCGCACGGCGGCATGTACGCCGCGCGTCTGTGGTGGCTGCTGCGCTGGCTCGGCCACGATTCCGTCGCGCTGCTCGATGGCGGCCTGCAGGCGTGGGAAGCCGCGGGCAATCCGCTCGACAGCGCCGTGCCGCCGAAGACGCAAGGCACGTTCAAGGCCGGCGCGCCGCTCCAGGTGACCATCGACGCACCGGCGATCGAGCGCGGCATCGGCACGCGCGACCATCTGCTGATCGATGCCCGCGCCGCCGACCGTTATCGCGGCGAGAACGAGACGATCGATCCCGTCGGCGGGCATATCCCCGGCGCGCTCAATCATTTCTTCAAGAACAATCTGACGGCGGAAGGCCGCTTCAAGACCGCGCACGAACTGCGCGAGGCGTTCGGCTCGCTGGTTGGCACGACGCCGGCGGACCGCATCGTGCTGCAATGCGGATCGGGCGTGACGGCGTGCCATAACGTGCTCGCGATGGAAATCGCGGGCCTGCACGGCGCGGCGCTCTATCCGGGGTCGTGGAGCGAGTGGAGCGCCGATCCGGGCCGACCGGTCGCGACCGGCCCGAATCCCTGAACGTCGTTATTTGACGCCGTGCTCGCGGAACCACGCGAGCGCGCGCTTCCAGCCGTCTTCCGCGTCGGCCTTGCGATAACTCGGACGGTAATCCGCGAAGAACGCATGCGGCGCGTCGTCGTAGACGACGAACTGCGAATTCTTCGCGGGCGGCGGGTCGTTCGCGAGCGCCTGCTTCATCTGCTCGATGGTGTCCTGCGGGATGCTCTGATCCTGCCGGCCATACAGCCCGAGCACCGGCACCTTGAGCTGGCTCGCGAGGTCGATGGGATTGCTCGGCGTGTTCTCGGTCTTGTTGCCGACGAGCCGCCCGTACCACGCCACCGCCGCCTTCAGGTTGGGATTGTGCTCGGCATAGAGCCAGGCGATGCGCCCGCCCCAGCAGAATCCAGTGATGCCGATGCGCTTCGGATCGCCGCCATGTTCGCCCGCCCATTTGACGGTCTGGTCGATGTCGGAGATCACCTGCGAATCGGGCACCTTCGACACCAGTTGCTCGTTCAGTTGCTGCATCGATTTGTACGCCGACGCATCGCCCTGACGCGTGTAGAGATCTGGCGCGATGGCCAGATAACCCTGCTTCGCGAAGCGCCGGCAGACATCGGCGATATGCTCGTGGACCCCGAAAATCTCGTGAATCACGATGATCACCGGCAGATGCGTCTTGCCCTTCGGCTGCGCGCGATACGCGGGCACGAGCGTGCCGTCCGCACCGCGTATGCCGATCGCGCCCGCCTCGAGCCCGTCGGAATCGGTATGAATGGTTTGCGCCGACACCGGCAGCACGGCGGCCGCGAAGCCGGTGCCGAAGGTCGCCTTGATGAACGTGCGCCGATTGAACGGAACGTGCGGAATGAGGCTGTCGACTTCAGGGTCTAGCATGAATAGCTCCCGCGGCGGGGCCGTCGCGTCACTTTCGCGATCGAGCGCGACGGCGTGGATCCTTGGAACCGCGCGACGTGCTCGAGGCTGCACGCGGCGCGGCGCTGCACGACGAAGAACGCGCGCCCTCGGTCGGGCGCGCCGCCCATTCTAAACAGCTTTGAACGAATGACGCAGGCGTTCTATTCCGTGTCAGTGCAGTTTCACGCGTGGCGCGGTGGAGCGGCGCAGCCAGTGCGCGACGGTATCGAGCACCATGCGCGCATAGCCGTGCAGCGCCGCGACGTGCAGCCGGTAGAGCGACATGTACATGAAGCGCGCGAAGAGCCCTTCGATCAGCATATTGCCGCCGATCAGCCCGCCCATCAGATTGCCGACCGCGCTGTAATGCCCGAGCGACACCAGCGAGCCGAAATCGCGATACGTGTATTCGGGCAGCGGCTTGCCCTGCAACATCCGCTCGAACGACTTGAACAGAAAACTCGCCTGCTGATGCGCGGCCTGCGCGCGCGGCGGCACGTTGCGCTCGTTGCCGGGCCACGGACACGCGGCGCAATCGCCGAGCGCGAAGACGTTGTCGTCGGTTTCGGTTTGCAGCGTGCGGCGCACGATTAGCTGACCGAGGCGGTTCGTCGGCAGACCTTCGAGATTGGTAAGGATCGCGGGGGCCTTGATGCCCGCCGCCCAGACCGTGAGATCCGCGCGAATCATCTTGCCGCTCGCGGTGCGGATCG
The DNA here is from genome assembly GCF_046030135.1 of Caballeronia jiangsuensis. Lineage (NCBI taxonomy): Bacteria > Pseudomonadati > Pseudomonadota > Betaproteobacteria > Burkholderiales > Burkholderiaceae > Caballeronia > Caballeronia jiangsuensis. Next base: position 46,440 of record NZ_JAQQDB010000019.1, on the reverse strand, counting down.
TGTCGCGCGAAACCTGTGCGACCGTTTCGCCGGTCATCAGCTTCACGCCGACCTTGGTGAGCAGTTCCGCCGTCGCGCTGGACACGCGTTCCTGCAGCGCGGGCAGAATGCGCGGCCCGGCTTCGATCAGCACGATGCCGATATCGTGTTTCGGATCGAGCTTGTGCAATCCGTATGCGGAAAGCACCTGCGCGGTATTGCGCAGTTCCGCCGACAATTCGACGCCCGTCGCCCCCGCGCCGACGATCGCCACCTGGATGCGCGGCACGGGATCGACCCCGGGTTCGTCCTCGCCGTCCTCCACGCCCGCCGCGACCGGTTCCGGCGCGAAGTGCTCGGCGCGCATGCAGGCCGCGATCAGGCGCTTGCGGAAGAGCTCCGCCTGACCGACGGTATCGAGCGCGATCGAGTTCTGCTGCGCACCTTCGACGCCGAAAAAATGCGTCGTACTGCCGATAGCGATGACGAGCGTGTCGTATTCCAGCTCGCGCTCGGGCAGCAGCTCGCCGGCTTCTTCATCGCGCAACGCGCCGATCGTGATGCGCTTTGCGGCGCGATCCAGTCCGACGAGGTCGCCCTGCTGGAATTCGAAGCCATGCCACAGCGCCTGCGCCGCGTATTCGAGTTCCTGCGTGAAAGGGTCCATGCTGCCCGCTGCGACTTCATGCAGGAGCGGCTTCCAGATATGCGTCGGATTGCGGTCGACGAGCGTGACTTGCGCTTTGGGCGGGGTCTTGCTGTCCGTCGAGCCGAAACGGTCGCCGAGACGAGTCGCGAGTTCGAGGCCGCCAGCCCCTCCGCCGACGATGATGAAGCGATGCATGGATCTCTCCCTGTGCTTTTATATTGGATCGGCCTTCGTGCTGTTCTTCCTCGACTGACTTATTGTGCGTGAGCTTCGATGACAGTCACAAGCGTGTCACCAACATGTCGGGCATATGCGACATCCGCCGCATATGCCTTGCGCAAAGAATTTCAGTGCGCCTTCAGTGCGCCTCTTCCCAGTTGTTGCCGACACCCACTTCCGCGACGAGCGGCACCTTCAGCTTCGCGACGCCGCACATCAGTTCAGGTAAGCGCTTCCTGACCTCGGGAAGCGCTTCCTCGGGCACTTCGAGCACGAGTTCATCGTGCACCTGCATGATCATCTTCGCGCCGATGCCCGACGCTTCCAGCCAGTCCTGCACCGCGATCATGGACAGCTTGATGAGATCGGCGGCGGTGCCCTGCATGGGCGCGTTGATCGCGGCGCGCTCCGCCGCCTGACGACGCGGCCCGCTGCCGCCGTTGATCTCGGGCAGCCACAGACGCCGGCCGAACACGGTCTCGACGAAGCCATTCGCCTTCGCGCTCACGCGCGTGTTCTCCATGTACGCCGCGACGCCCGGATAACGCGCGAAATAGCGGTCGATATAAAGCTTAGCCGCATCGCGCGTGATGCCGAGATTCGACGCGAGGCCGAACGAGCTCATGCCGTAGATCAAACCGAAGTTGATGACTTTCGCGATGCGACGCTGATCGTTATCGACTTCGAGCGGCGTGACGCTGAACACTTCCGACGCCGTCGCGCGATGCACGTCTTCGCCTTCCTTGAACGCGCGCATCAGCGATTCATCGCCGGAAATATGCGCCATGATGCGCAGTTCGATTTGCGAGTAATCCGCCGACACGATCTTCCTGCCCGGCGGCGCGATGAACGCTTCGCGAATGCGCCGCCCTTCGCCCGTGCGCACCGGGATGTTCTGCAGATTTGGCTCGTTCGACGACAGGCGCCCCGTCACCGCGACGGCCTGCGCATAGTTCGTGTGCACCCGTCCCGTCGATGCATTCACCATGCGCGGCAGCTTGTCCGTGTACGTGGACTTGAGCTTCGACAGTCCGCGATGCTCGAGCAGCACCTTCGGCAACGGAAAGTCTTCCGCGAGCTTTTGCAGCACTTCTTCATCGGTGGAAGGCGCGCCGCTCGGCGTCTTCTTCACGACCGGCAATTGCAGCTTCTCGAAGAAGATCTGGCCGATCTGCTTCGGCGAACCGAGATTGAATTCGCCGCCCGCGAGTTCGTAGGCTTGCGCCTGCAAGTCGATGAGACGCTTCGCGATCTCGTTGCTCTGCGTATCGAGCCGCGCGCGATCGATCAGTACACCGTTACGTTCCATCTTGCGCAGCACGCGCGAGGTCGGCAATTCGATGTCGCGATACACATGCAACAGCCCTTCCTCACGCGCCACTTGCGGATAGAGCGCCTGATGCAGACGCAGCGTGATATCCGCATCTTCGGCCGCATAGGCGGCGGCCTTGTCGAGCGGCACTTCGTCGAAACCGATCTGCGACGCGCCCTTGCCCGCGACGTCCTCGTACTTGATCGTCTTCACGCCGAGATGCCGCAACGCGAGGTTGTCCATGTCGTGCGGACGATGCGACTCCAGCACGTACGATTGCAGCAGCGTGTCGTGCTCGACACCGCGCATTTCGATGCCGTAGTTCGCGAGCACCTGCTCGTCGTACTTCAGATGCTGACCGACCTTCTTCTTCGATGCGTCTTCGAGCCAGGGCTTGAGCTTCGCGAGCACTTCATCGCGCGGCAATTGCTCGGGCGCATCCGGCCCGCGATGCGCGACCGGAATGTAGGCCGCGTGACCGGGCTCGGTCGACACCGACATGCCGACGATCTGCGCGGTCATCGGATCGAGCGACGTGGTCTCGCTGTCGAAGGACGTGAGCTCCGCTTCATTGATGCGCTTAAGCCATGCGTCGAACTGCTCCCAGGTCTGCACCGTCTCGTAGTGATGCACGATTTCGGTGACTTCGGCGGGCGGCGTGTCGGTCGGGCCTTCGACGGCATCGGCGATTTCGACTTCGCGCAGCCATGTCTTGAAGCCGTGACGCATGAACACGTCGCGCAGCTCGTCGCGCGCTTCGGGGCGCGCCAGAAGCGTGCCTTCGATCGACTCGATCTGCGAAGCGAGGTCGCATTCCGTGTGCACGGTGACGAGCTTTCGCGCCATCGGCAGGAAGTCCAGAGCCTTGCGCAGATTGTCTCCTACCGCACCCTTGATCTCGCCGGCATGTTCTACGATGCCATCAAGGGTTTCGTATTGCGTGAGCCATTTGAGCGCTGTCTTGGGACCGCACTTCTCGACGCCCGGCACGTTATCGACGGTATCGCCGATGAGCGACAGATAATCGACGATCCGCTCCGGCGGCACGCCGAACTTCGCGAGCACGCCGGCACGGTCGAGCGTTTCGTTGGTCATCGTATTGATGAGGGTGACATGATCCGTCACGAGCTGAGCCAGATCCTTGTCGCCCGTCGACACGATCACCTTCATGCCGCGCTTCTCGGCCTCGACGGCGAGCGTGCCGATGACGTCGTCGGCCTCGACGCCCTCGATCATCACGAGCGGCCAGCCGAGCGCGCGCACGGCGACGTGAATGGGCTCGATCTGTCTGGAGAGGTCTTCCGGCATCGAGGGCCGGTTGGCTTTGTACTCGGCGTACCAGTCGTCGCGGAAAGTCTTGCCTTTGGCATCAAATACGCACGCGCTATACTCTGCATTGATTTCGCGCCGCAAGCGCCGCAGCATGTTGATCATGCCATACAGAGCGCCGGTGGGCCCGCCGTCGGGGCCTCGCAAGTCCGGCATCGCATGGTAGGCCCGGTACAAGTAGCTAGAACCGTCGACCAATAGCAGGGTCTTACCTTCAAGACTTAGTTCTTCAGGCATTATGAACAAGAGAAAAGTGATTCCGAGTCTGCGATCACTCGCAGATCAAGAGCGCGCGACGGCCAAGAAGGCTCGCGCATCGTGGCAGATGTTCACGATTATGGCAGAGTTTATCGAGGCGACCGAGTACCTCTCGGAGATTCGCCCTGCCATCAGCATCTATGGTTCGGCGCGCCTGAAACCGGAGTCGCCGTACTATCAGCTCACGATCGAAATCGCGCAGAAATTCTCCGACGCGGGCTTCGCCGTCATATCCGGCGGCGGGCCGGGCATCATGGAAGCGGCCAATAAAGGCGCGCATGCGGGCAAGTCGCCTTCGGTCGGCCTCAATATCGAACTGCCGCACGAGCAATCGGGCAATCAGTGGCAGGACATCTCGCTACGCTTCCGTCACTTCTTCACGCGCAAGGTGACGTTCGTGAAGAACTCGGATGCGGTCGTGGTGATGCCGGGCGGCTTCGGTACGCTGGATGAGCTCGCCGAAGTGCTGACGCTCATTCAGACGAAGAAGTCGCGTCATGTGCCGATCGTGCTCGTCGGCGCGGAGTTCTGGGCTGGACTGCTCGACTGGTTCAAGAACACGTTGCTGACCAACGGCGTGATCAGCCCGAAGGATCTCGATCTGATGCAGGTGATCGACGATCCGGATCAGGTGCTCGATGCCGTGCTGCGGTTCTATGAAGATCGGGAAGACTCGGTCGAACAGCCGGCGGAAGGTAAGTCGGATGAGGATCGGATGTTTTATCTATAAGGTGTCGATGCAGTGGCCGCTTTCGATGGACGTATTTCTTGTACTGCATGACGGGACGTTCGTCATGCAGTAGTTGTCCAAAATAGTTGCCATTGCTTGGTTTGTTAAACGCCCCACGCGTGCAGCAATAAACTCTTTGCGGGCGGCATCCTGCCGCCCGCCGCAGTACGCCGCGTCACTGAAACGCCACTTCCGCAAAACTCCGCAACTTGCGCGAATGCAGCTTCGACAACCCGTTTTCGCGCAGCAACTCCATCGCCTTCACCCCGATCTGCAAATGCTGATCCACCTGCGCGCGATAAAACTGATCGGCCATGCCGGGCAGCTTCAGTTCGCCATGCAGCGGCTTGTCCGACACGCATAGCAACGTCCCATACGGCACGCGGAAACGGAACCCGTTCGCCGCGATCGTCGCGCTTTCCATGTCGAGCGCGACCGCCCGGCTCTGCGACAGCCGACGCACCGGCTCGCGATGATCGCGCAATTCCCAGTTACGGTTATCGACGCTCGCGACCGTGCCCGTGCGCATCACGCGCTTCAAGTCGACGCCTTCGAGTTGCGTCACCTGCGCGACCGCACGCTCGAGCGCAACCTGCACTTCCGCGAGCGCCGGCACCGGCACCCACAGCGGCAGATCGTCATCGAGCACGTGGTCTTCGCGCACATAGCCGTGAGCGAGCACGTAATCGCCCAGACGCTGCGTGTTGCGCAATCCCGCGCAGTGCCCGAGCATGATCCACGCATGCGGCCGCAACACCGCGATGTGATCCGTGATCGTCTTCGCGTTCGACGGCCCCACGCCGATATTCACCATCGTGATGCCGCTGCCGTCCGCACGCTTCAGGTGATACGCGGGCATCTGCGGCAGACGCGCGGACGCCGTGCCCTCCTCCGGCTGCTCGCCGAGATTCGCGTTATACGTGACGACATCGCCCGGTTCGACGAACGACGAATACTCGCTGCGATAAGCACGCGTTTCCTCGTCATCGGCGCGCGACATCATCGTGCGGCCGAGCTTCACGAATTCATCGATATAGAACTGGTAGTTCGTGTACAGCACGTAGTTCTGAAAGTGCGTGGGCGACGTCGCCGTGTAGTGTCTCAGCCGATGCAGCGAAAAATCGACGCGCGCCGCCGTGAACAGCGCAAGCGGATGTGGCTCGCCCGGGCCCGGCTCGTACGTGCCGTTGACGATGCGATCGTCGAGCAGCGCGAGATCGGGCGTATCGAAGATATTTCGCATCGCGAGGAGCCGGTCGCGATCGAGATCGCCTTCGAGATGAATACCTTCGGCGAATGCAAAGTGAATCGGAATCGGATGCGCGGACACACCCACTTCGAGGCCCACGTGATGGTTCTTCGTGAGCAGTCGCAATTGCTCGCGATAGTAATCGCCGAAGAGATCGGGACGCGTGAGCGTCGTTTCATAGATGCCCGGGCCCGCCACGAAACCATACGAGCGCCGCGAATCGATCTGCGTGTTCAGTTCGGTGCGCACACGCACGAACGGGTAGCACGCGCGCACACGATGCGTGAAGCGCTCGTTGCGGCGATAGCGCGCGAACGCATCGCGCAGAAATGCGGTATTCGCTTCATAGATCGACGAAAGGCGCGTGACGGCGGCAGCGGGATCATCGAAGGATTCGGTCGGAAAATCGTTGGCGGGTGTGCCCTGTGTGCTTTGAGTCCGGTCGTTTGTCATGATCTTGTGTGTTCTTCAAATGCCCTCGTAGTGAATCGACATTAACACGGAAGAATGCGCGAACCATGAAGTCCCTCTTTGTGTGAGTGCGTGCGATCACACCTCGCAACACCTTTTTGGTTTCCGAAGTCAAAATTCGCGAAACCAGCGCAAAATAAGGCGTTGACCCAGCGCGAGTCACTGAGTCCGCAACCGTTTTGTTAGAATCCGGCCATCGCCTGGAGAACCATCATGAAGCCGCACCTTTGCGCCGCCGCCGCGGCAGTCCTCGCCGCAACAAGCTTCGGCGCATTCGCGCAGCCGGCACAGCAGGCCGGCAGCACGGCACCCCAACCGGCGACCCAGAAAATGTCGCCGGAAGAAGCCGCTGGCCTTCCGGATCTGAAAGCCATCAATCGCCCGCCCGCGAATGTCAGCTCGAAAGTCGAGATTTCTCCGCCGCGCACGCCGAGCTATCACGAATTGAGCACCAACGGCACCGAAATCACCGAATTCCGCGACAAAGGCAAACCCGTCGAAATCGATGTGCATTCCAATTTCGGCACGCGCTATCAGATGAGCGCGCCGGCCGACACATCGCCGCAAGTGCGCGACAACGGCAAGGCGAGCACGCGCCTGCCGTCGATCAACCTGCATTACTGATCCCGTATCGTTCTCGGACCCGCTCTTTCCGGGCGGGTCGCGGCACCGTGGCTCCTTGCCCGGCGCCTCCGTTCACAGGCCTCTTCCCGGCCGTCCAACCTGACCGACGCTTTCCCGCATGGCCGTCTTCACTCCCGTCACCAACGCCGATCTCGGCGACTGGCTGCAAGACTACGATCTCGGCGATGTCGTCGAATTTCGCGGCATCCAGTCGGGCATCGAGAACAGCAACTTTTTTCTCACGACGACGCACGGCGAGTACGTGCTCACGATCTTCGAGAACCTCACGGCGACGCAACTGCCGTTCTATCTCGATCTGATGCGGCATCTGGCGTCGCATCGCGTGCCCGTTCCCGATCCGATGCCGCGCCGCGACGGCTCGCTCTTCGGCATGCTCCACGGCAAGCCCGCAAGCATCGTGACGAAGCTCGAAGGCGCGCCCGAACTTGCGCCGACGCCCGCGCATTGCATCGAAGTCGGGCAGATGCTCGCGCGCATGCATCTCGCGGGCCGCGATTTTTCGCAGCATCAGCCGAATTTGCGCAGCCTTTCGTGGTGGCAGGAGAAGGCGCCCTCGATCGTCGATTTTCTGAGCCGCGAGCAGCGTGACCTTTTCGAGAGCGAGCTCGCGCATCAGGCGGCGTTCTTCGGCACGGCGGATTACGCATCGCTGCCCGATGGCCCGTGTCACTGCGATCTGTTCCGCGACAACGTGCTGTTTGCCCACGGCCGCGAGCACGCGCGACTGGGCGGCTTCTTCGATTTCTACTTCGCGGGCGTCGACAAGTGGCTCTTCGACGTCGCCGTGACCGTCAACGACTGGTGCATCGACCTCGCCACGGGCGCGCTCGATTCGGCGCGCGTCGACGCGATGCTGCGCGCGTATCAGACCGTGCGCCCATTCACGCCCGCGGAGGAGCGTCACTGGAACGACATGCTGCGCGCCGGCGCGATGCGCTTCTGGGTGTCGCGCCTTTTCGACTTCCATCGCCCGCGCGAAGCACAGATGCTGAACGCGCACGATCCCGGCCACTTCGAACGCATTCTGCGCGAACGCGTCAAAGCCGCTTCTCCCGTAAATCGATAACCTAGCCACATGCGACTGATCGAAGTTCCCGCCAAGACCGGCTACGTGTGGTTCCGTCAGGGCATCTGGCTGTTCCGCCGCAACCCGTTTGCGTTTCTCACGGTGTTCTTCGCCTATTTGTTCGTGATGACGCTGATCTCACGCGTGCCGCTCCTCGGCCCGCTCCTGCCGTTGCTCTTTATTCCGGGCATCGCGGTCGGCTTCATGGCGGCGTGCCGCAACACGATCGCGGGCAAGCCCGTTTGGCCGACCATACTCGTCGACGGCTTCCGTTCGTACGGCAGCGTCGTCGCGCGGCGGCTGCTCGCGCTGGGCGCGCTGTATATCGTCGCGATGGCGGTGATCTTCACGGCATCGGCGCTCGTCGACGGCGGCACACTGCTCAGCATCATGATGGGCGACGGCCCGAGCGGCGATCCGGAAACCGTCGCCGCGAGCTTCAGCCCGCTCGCAGTGCTCGTCGCGATGGGGTGCTATGTGCCAGTTGCGATGCTGTTCTGGTTCGCGCCGATACTCGTCGCATGGCACGACGTGCCGCCCGCGAAGGCGCTGTTCTTCAGCCTCGTGTCCTGCTGGCGCAACCGTGGCGCGTTTATTTACTACGGCGTGCTGTGGATCGCTATCGCGCTCGCGGTGTCGTTCGGCCTGACCGCGCTGATGCAGGCGCTCGGCGCGGGTCAGGAAATGGCGCTGGCGGTGCTCATGCCTGCTTCGATCATCGTCACGACCGCGCTGTATTGCTCGTTCTACGCGACTTATCGCGGCTGTTTCGGCGTGCAGTCGTCGGACTCGCCGGACATTCCGGACGCGACCGGCACGCCCAACGCCTGACTTGATGCCGCATCTGGGGGCGTTGCAAACGAAAATGCCGGCTCGAAAGCCGGCATTTTGCATTTACATTCCGCAGTGACGCCGAAACCGACTGGCGCACTTCAAACCGAAACGCTTAGTTCGACATCCACGACGGGTGACGAGCGATCGCACGCCGATCCAGCTTTTTCATACGATATTCGAGATCGTAGATGTCCGTGGCTTCGGCCAGATAGGCGTCGTCGCGCGCACGATCGCGCTCGTCAGCGGACTTGGTAAGGAACAGGAAAATGCGGCTAATCAGGAACATGGTGGACCTCGCTTGAATACTGGGGTTACTACCTATGAAACCGATTATAGGGTAATCCCTTATCAAACACCAGCCCTAACCGCTAGAAGATTGATACGAAAGACTAATTTGCAACACCTGAAACGCTGGGCGGCGACCTTCAGGCGACATACGCATCGCGCGCAGCCTCGCCGGGGCGCCGCTGGTGCTTAAAGAACTCCCACATGACCGCAGCCGAATCCGGCCCCTTGGACGAATGGAACGCGACGGTATCGTCGCCACCGGCCCATGAATGCCCGAGGCCGCGCACGATCGACGTCTTCACGACGCGCCGGCTGTTCTTGAAATAATCGGTCACGACGCCGTCCGGATGCTCTTCCTCGCGTGCCTCGCCCGCGCGGCGATTGCCCGCCGCATCGATGAAACCGTTCAGCCGCAGAAACTGTTTCGCCAGTTGCGCGGCATTCGCTGCCGTCACCACGGAATCCAGCTCACCGTGCACGATGATCGCGGGCATGCCCGGATAGTCGCGGACGTCGACGGCAGCGTCGATCAGCGCAACGGGATCGCTGCGCGCGCCACGGCGCATCACGTCCATCGCACCGATGGCCGAGCGCGCCTCGCCGAACACCACGCCCGAATGCAGGCCGACCGCGGCGAACATGTGCGGATAACGCACGGCGAGCAGCGCCGCGAGCCCCGCACCGGCGGACATTCCGGCGACATACACCCGCTCCGCATCCAGATCGTGCTGCTCGACGACCGCATTCACCAGCGATACGACCGACGTCGCCTCGCCGCCGCCGCTCCCGGCATCGTCATACCAGCGCCAGCAGCGATGCGCGTGATCGTGCTTCGACTGCTCGGGGAACAACACGGCGAAACCGTATCTGTCGGCGAGAAGATTGATGCGCGTGCCTTGCGCGAATTCGTCGGCGTTCTGCTTGCAGCCGTGCAGCATCACGACGAGCGGCATCGGCTCGGACCCGGCTTTGGGCGGCATATAGAGCGCGTACGACATGTGATTCACAAAGCGCCCGGCCGTGGGCGGCGCCGAGTGGTACGAGCGCGCCCACTTGCCGCGCGCCCACGCCGACGCACGCGGACGAACGCGCGATTCACGCGCCGCCGGTCGCGCGGCGGCACTGGGCGCGACCGGCGCTTTCGCGGCCGTGCGTGGCTTGAGTTTCGATTTGGTGGTCTTCACGCGCGCAGGCTTGGCCGCCGCGCGGGGCTTCGGTGAGCGAATCGCATCCACCTGGCCGGCGACCAGGCGTCTCAAGCCGCGCAACCAGAGCTTGGTAAGGCTTTTTGACATTGGGCTGGGTCCTCCACAAACGTGCAATCGGATGACGCGTCGAAACGCGTCGGGTTGTGCAGTGCACAATAGCACTAAACCGCGGTGACGACGCGCGCCCCGAACTCACATATCGGGATGAATTAACAGCAATTCAACAAAAAAGCCAAAATTAAACGAAAGTTACGCGATGTAACGGGCAGACCGCTCGGGCGATTGGCGCATAATTCAGCATGATCCCAAGCGTTATACTGCTATAAATTTGCGGCGTCGCATTTGACGTGCTTCCGAAGTCGCGGGCCATTTCTGGCGTGGCTGCCGCACTGCAGCAACCCTCATTCCCAAGAGTAGCAATGAACGTGGATTTATCTTTTTCCGACTGGATTTTTGTGACCGCGCTCGGCAGCGTCGGCGTGATGGGGCCGGTGGCGCTCATCGTCGCCGCGTGGCTCGCGCTCGGCTATCGCTGGAAATACGCCGGCGCGTGGCTCGCGCTGCTCGGTGCGGCAAGCGGCCTCGTCGCGTTGAGCAAGATCGCGTTCATCGGCTGGGGAATCGGCGTGCGTCATCTCGATTTCACCGGCATCAGCGGACATGCGTTGATGTCGACGGCGGTTCTGCCCGTCGCGATCTTCGTCGCGCTCTTGCCCACGCGTGGTGCAGTGCGCGCCATCGGCGTCGCGCTCGGTCTGATGCTGGGAATCTGGGTCGGCGTGTCGCGCGTCGTGCTCGATGCGCATTCGGTCTCGGAAGTGGTCGCGGGTTGCGCGCTCGGCGCGGTGGTCGCGCTCGCGTTCGTGTGGATCGCGTGGCGGGCCGAGTCCGGCAAGCTCGCGCCCGCGCCCGTCGCGGCGAGTCTCGCGGTGGTCGTCGTGGCCTTGCATGGCGTGCCCGTGCCGACGCAGCACTGGATCACGGAAATCGCGCTCGGGTTGTCGGGCCACGAGCGTCCCTATGTGCGGGCGAGCTGGAAGGCGAAGACCTTTCGCGCGCCGGATCGCCGCACGGAACTGCCGCCGGAGCAACGCGCGGCCGCCTGATACTGCCGCCGCGTTCGCACTGCGCGCTGCTTAGTCGTTCACGCCGATGATCACGCTCGACGCCTTGATCACCGCCACGGCCTTCTGACCTTGCGCGAGGCCGAGCGTATCGGCGCTCTGGTTCGTGATGATCGCGGTGATGGTCGTGCCGCCGTCGAGCGACAGCGAAACTTCCGCATTGACCGCGCCCTTCGTCACGCTGGCAACCGTGCCACGCAATTGATTGCGCGCCGACAGCTTCGCGTTCGTGTCTTCCATCAGCATGACCCACGACGCCTTGATGAGCGCGAACGCGTCGCCGCCTTCCTTCAGCCCGAGCGATTGCGTGCTCTCGTGCGTCACGACCGCGACGATCGTCTGACCGCCCGGCAAGCCGAGTTCGATTTCATCGTTGACCGCACCGCGCGTGACTTTCGTTACCTTGCCGGCCAGTTGGTTGCGTGCGCTTGTTTTCATGCCTAGTCTCCCGATCAGTTGCCAGTCATGGGCGAAGCCGTCGATGGCCGCGCCCGCCCGTTCCAGAAATTTTCGATGCTCGCGTTCGATCGTGCGGAACGTGTCGATGAGACGAAGCGCGGCCGGCGTGAGCACCGTGCCGCCGCCGCCCTTGCCACCGACCGCGCGCGTCACGAGCGGCTCGCCGGCCAGGTTGTTCATCGTATCGACTGCATCCCACGCGGCCTTGTAACTCATGCCGACGGCCTTCGCCGCGCCGGTGATCGATCCCGCGTCGCGAATCGCCGCCAGAAGCGCGATGCGCGCCGCGCCGCCGAGCGTCTCGGTGCCGCTTCGCAGCCATACGGAGCCGCCGAGTTCCAGCGGATCGCGCACGTTCGACGGTGCTGTCTTACTCATCTGTCGCCTTTGCGGACCGTGCCGGATCAATGAACGCGTGACGCATTATATCGATGCCTTCAGACGCGGACGACGCATCGCGCGAAGCAGCCGCTCGCCCTCCTGCGCGTCCTTCCTCGCCGACGCCGCGCCCCACGCCCGCGCGAAGCCGCGCTGGTAATCGCTGGCTTGCGGAATCGACGCGAGCCGATCGGCGGCGACGGCCGCATCGTTCGCTTCGCCGAGCGCCGTCTGCAACTCGCCGAGCAGCTTCGCGGTGTCCTTGCGGGTGCGCCGCGACGTGACCGAGCGGAAGAATTCGAGCGCATAGCGCAGCCGCTTTGCATGAATGCGCACGCGATGCCGCTCATGCGCTTCGAGCGACGCGAGATCGGGCACGCGCGCGATGCGCCGGTAGTCCTTGCGGATGCGCTTTTCGGCGTAGCTCACGAAGCGCGTCGGCGACTCGTCCTCTTGCGAGGCGAAGCGGGCGAGCCATTCGACGAACGCGAGCGTGAGACGCGCGTAGCGCTTCGACGCGAGCGCATCGCGCACCTTGTCCCGCGCGACGCGGCGCTTCACGTCCGCGGCGGCGATGAGCGTCTGCCAGCGCTCGGCGCTGTCGTCCGATTCGGCGTACGCGGGGAGCGTCTTGTCGACGAAAACGTCCCAGTCGCGCGCATCGGCTAGCAGGTCGCCGAACCACTTCAGATCCGGCGCGATGCGGGTGCTCCAGACATCATCGACATTATCGCGAAAGAGTTTCAGCAAAGTCTTGAGCCGCCGCTGCGCGACGCGCAACTGGTGCACGTGCTCGTCGCCGAGACCTGCGCGCGATGCCGCCGCGTTGCCAAACCACTGCCCCGCCACCGACGACGCAATCGCGACGAACGCGGCGCGGCGCGTCGCGGTGCGCGGAAGATCGAGCGTCGCCGCATACACCGGTTCCGCTTCCGACGCGTGCTCATCGTCCGGCGCGATGTAAAACGGCGCGGCATCGATCACTTCGCCCGCGACGCTGAAGACCGCATCGAGCGCACCGTTCACCGCCGGCGCCGCGAGCCGCAACGTCGGCGGCGTCTGCGCGGACGTTTCGAGCGTCGCGAGGATGTCCGCGCCGCTCGCGTCGATGCGCCATTCGATGCGCTCGACTTCGAGCTCGGGCGCAAAAGCGTCAGGCGGCACGACGGTTTCGGGCTCCGTCTGCCGATACGCCTTCGCAAGCGGCGCGCGCAACGCTTCGTCGGCTTGTGCGAATTCGATCAGCGATGCCGCCAGATCCTCGCCCGCAGGCCGCGCGAACGTCCGGTAGCGCATGAAACCGGGCATCGGCGCGCCTTCCGTCTCCACGGCGCATAGCGTGCGCGCGCCCTCCAGCGTTTCGACCGACAGCCGCCAGCCCGGCGCTTTCAGCGGAATCACGCGCGTCGCGAAGCGCGTCGACAAAGGTGTCGCGCCCGCGAACGCGGCGATGCGCTGCAACGTCTCCGCGAGCGCGCAGATCGATCCGTCGTCCGATCGGCTGGATTGCAACGTGACCTCGACCCACATCGTCATGAAGTCTCCCGGAGCAGTCTCGCGCCGCCCGTCAATTCATACGAAAGGCTCGTCTTTCCCGAGTCATGAAATCGACACACGCACCGGGAAACATGGCCATTTGAGCTTCTGAAACGCTTCTCGTCTGCTTTTTCACCTTCCGATACGCCCTCGCGCAAGACCACCCAAGGACGCGACATGAACCAGATTGCCTTTCCCCAATCACGAGAAGGCCGCACGCTCGGCCAGCGGCTCGCGCTGCTGCTTTTTCTGCTCGCCATCGGCGTGGGCGCCGTGTACTGCGTCCTGCATTTGCTCGAAGATCTCGCGCCGGTGCGCGAATCGTCGGTGTTTCCGTATGTCCTGCTCGGCGTCGCGCTGCTGATCGCGCTCGGCTTCGAATTCGTCAACGGCTTTCACGACACCGCGAATGCTGTCGCAACCGTAATCTACACGCACTCTTTGACACCAAACTTAGCGGTTGTCTGGTCGGGTGCATGGAATTTCATCGGCGTGCTGATTTCGAGCGGCGCGGTCGCGTTCGGCATCCTGCAACTGCTGCCGGTCGAGCTGATTCTCGGCGTCGGCAGCTCGCAGGGCTTCGCGATGGTCTTCGCGCTCCTGATCGCTGCGATCATCTGGAATCTAGGCACCTGGGCGCTCGGTCTTCCTTCGTCGAGCTCGCATACGCTGATCGGCTCGGTGATCGGCGTCGGCCTCATGAACCAGATGCTGCACGGCACCAACGGCACATCGGGTGTCGACTGGAGCCAGGCGATGTCGGTCGGCAAGTCGCTGCTGTTTTCGCCGATCATCGGCTTCGTACTCGCGGGGTTTCTGCTCTATGTGCTGAAGCTCGTCGTGCGCGTGCCGGCGCTCTACAAGGAACCGGAAAAGAACACGCCGCCGCCGTTCTGGATCCGCTGCCTGCTGATCCTCACCTGCACGGGCGTATCGTTCGCGCACGGCTCCAACGACGGCCAGAAAGGCATGGGCCTCATCATGCTGATCCTGATCGGCACCGTGCCGACCGCCTACGCGCTCAACAAGGCCGTGACGGCGAACGAGACGCAGACCTTCGTCGCCGTGAGCCACAGCGCGTCCGACGTGCTGCAGCGCTACAGCAACGGCGCGGCGCCGGCAGCCGACGCGCGCGGCCAGGTCGAAAAATACGTGCAGACGAAGACGCTCGCGCCGGACACGATCGCGTCGCTGAAGAGCGTGGTCGATTCGATCGAATCGCAGATCCGCCCGAGCCAGACGATCGCCGACGTGCCGCAAGGCAACGTCCGCAACGTGCGCAACGAGATGTACATCGCGTCCGAAGCGCTGCGCATCATGGAGAAGCAGAAAGCGCCGGCCTTCTCCAGCGACGATGACGCCGTGCTCAACAACTACAAGAAGCAACTCGACCACGCGACCAAGTTCATTCCGACCTGGGTGAAGGTCGCCGTAGCGGTCGCGCTCGGTCTGGGCACGATGGTCGGCTGGAAGCGCATCGTGGTGACGGTCGGCGAGCGCATCGGCAAGACGCATCTGACGTACGGGCAAGGCGCGTCGGCGGAGCTCGTGGCGATGCTGACCATCGGCGCCGCCGATGTGTACGGCCTGCCGGTCAGCACGACGCACGTGCTGTCATCGGGCGTCGCGGGCACGATGGCCGCGAACGGCTCCGGCCTGCAGTGGCGCACCGTGCGCAGCCTCGCGCTCGCGTGGATCCTGACGCTGCCGGTGTCGATCGCGCTCTCGGGCCTGCTGTTCTGGGCGTTCCGCGGCATTTTCTGACCGGTTCTTTGCGACGAACTGCACGGCGGCTTTCAAGCGCCGTGCAACTTTTGCCCGCCCTGCCTCGTTTCGCCTCTCCTTTTCGACAATCGTATGCTCACGCGGACGTTCCTTCGATCCGCGGAACGCCTTGTGCCACGGTCTTTCAGGCTTACTGGCACGACCGTTGCTCTTCTCCTCTCGTCGATCGCACATCTGATCGTGCCGGCGGCCACGAGCCGCCGTTCCCCTGGCGCATGACTGTCGATGACAGTTGGGAGGCTGCGCCGGACGCCGGTCCGTCCCGCGGTCATTTGAACAAGGAGAAGTCGAATGACGATCGGAACCATACTGCTGATCATCCTGATCCTGCTTTTGATCGGCGCCATACCTTCCTGGCCGCACAGCCGCAGTTGGGGCTACGGGCCGAGCGGGATTCTCGGCGTCGTGCTGGTCGTGGTGATCGTTCTGTTGTTGATGGGTCGGTTGTGACATAGCGCGGCCAGTCTGGCCGCAAAAGCAAAAAGGGGCGCTCCATTCGGGCGCCCCTTTTTGCTGTTCGTGCCTCGCGCACGTGTTCTAGACGCGCATCACCTGTCCGTTCGGCTCGATCTTGCGCGGAATGACCGGCACGGCCGGCTTCGGCGACGCCGACTTCGGACGCGGCGTGGCGGACGGCTGCTCGATGGCGGCCCGGTCGGCGACCTGCTTCACCGACGTCGCGCTCTTGTGCTTTTTCCTGGCTGCGGCGGTCTGCGCGGCCGCGTGCGTCTTGCTCTTGCCCTTGACGGACTGTGCTTCGGGAGGATTCCAGACTTCCGTGTAGCGCTCGGCCGCAAAAAGCGACGACGAGCCGATCAGAAGAACGAGGATCAGGAATACGCGCTTCAAGTGATTCGCTCCAACGGTTAGTGGCCCGCTCTGCGCGAGAGGATGGCGTCGAGCGACTGCTCGGAGGTTTCCAGTTCGCGCAACGCGGCGTCGAGACGCTCGAGCGAGCGCGCGACGGATTGCCCGTCCTGCATGAAATCGGACTCGCCTCGCGTCGCGTCGAACGCCACGTTGACCGCGCGCGTCGCGCGCATGAAACGTTCGAGCGCAGCCGCTTCGAGCGGATCGTTGCGTGAAATCATCGGCAGGCTCCCTGTTGCAGACAAGCTGTACGAATATACAGTAAGCCGTCGCCACGGCAAACAGGCGGCACGCGGCGTGGTGAAAATGCCGAAGCACCTCTTGACCTGCGTTCGCGGCGTCTTTCGGCGGCATTTCGTCGCGGCTCGATGCGGCGTCGCTCGCGATTAAGTCGCCCTTAATTCTCACCCGACACACTCGTCTCGCGATCCGGCTCAATTGCCGCCGTCCGCATCGGACGGCCGGGTCATCACCGTGAGGAATGTGCCATGTCAGCCAACACTGCCGCGCGCCGAAGCTTTGCCAATCTCGCTCCGACGATGCGCAAACAATACGCGCTCACGCTGCGCGAATGCCGTCTGTCCCTGCCGGTCGAACCGTTGTGGGGACCGGCGTATCGCATGGTCGAATGGGTGCTGAAGAACGATCAGCGCGTGCAACGGCGCGTGCTTCCCGCCGATTGCACGCCCTCGCAGATCGCGGATGCACTCAAGTCCCACGTGCCGGGCCGCCGCTACGGTCCCACTGACGATGACGGCTGATCCGTCGCTGCGAGTCGAAACATTCATGGCATGCTTGTATTAATCCAAATGTGGACTAATATGTGAAACAAGTTCCTTTGGAGACTTAACGACATGTCCAACGCCGCTCGCGCCGAACTTGCGCCGGCCAGCCGCCATGTGCCGCGCCCGGCACTGGATTCGGGCGATCTCTCTGCCGCCGGCCTGCGCGCGTTCTTCAATATCGCGCGCGACTGGGAGCTTTCGGCCGAAGAGCAGATCACGCTGCTCGGCTCGCCCGGCCGCTCGACTTATTTCAAGTGGAAGCAGGACCCCGGATCCGCACGGCTTGCGCGCGACACGCTGGAGCGCCTCTCGCTGATTCTCGGCATCTACAAGGCGCTGCAGATCCTCTTGCCCGATCCCAAAGCCGCCGATACCTGGATCCGCCGCCCCAACGCCGCGCCGCCCTTCGGCGGCCATCCGGCGCTCGATCGCCTGCTGGCGGGCAATATCAGCGACCTCGTCGCCGTGCGCCAGTATCTCGACGCGATGCGAGGCGGCTGGGCGTGATGGGGATAGCATTCAACAAGGACGAATCGAACTGGCGCGAACGGTGGCCCCACAGCTTCATCGACTGGTCGCCTGCGTATCGCGTGATTCCAACGCGTTTTCCGGCCGTCAATCTGTTCGACCGAGTGGCGTCGCCGCAGGATTTCGAAGCGCTCTATGCGCTCGAAGCGATGACCAACGACCGCCTGCGCACCGAAGTCGGCGAACTCGACCTCGTGCCGGCCGACGAACGCTGTTTCGGGCCGGGTTGCGGGCCGATCATGGCCGCGTTCACGCATCTGAATCCGAACGGCAGCCGCTTTTCCGATGGCAGCTACGGCGTGTTCTATTGCGGCCGCGAACGGCAGACCGCGATCGCCGAAACGCGCTATCACGCCGGCCTCTTTCTCGCGGCGACGAACGAAGCGCCGCTGCGCCAGCAGATGCGCCTCTATACGGTGATGGCGCGCGGCGAAGTCGTCGATCTGCGCGGCGACGCGATCGTGCAGGCGGGCCTCGATCCGCGCATTCTCGCGCCGGACGACTACGGCCCGGGCACGGCGCTCGGGCGCGCGGTGCGTGCGGCAAGCGCGCCGGGGATCGCGTATCCGTCGGTGCGCGATCCGGAGGGGGAATGCCTCGCCGCGCTGCGCACGACGATGCTGCGCGACTGCCGGCACGCGGCATATCTGGAATACAACTGGAACGGCGAGACGATCGACTATGTTTTCGAGCTGAATCAGGTCGGCTGAGCGGGCAAACGTTTCACTCGTCTCAGCGGATCGCTATCGCCGTTTCGGTGCGCGTGCGCGCGAGCTTCTTCGAAGCCGGACGCGCCGCTTTCCTCGCCGGCTTCTTCGCGACATGTTCCAGCGCCTGCGCTGCCACGTTCTTGCCGCTCGCCTTCAGCCCGCCGGCGCGCGCCTTGCGGCTCGATTCCGATAGCAGCCTGGTCAGGCGCGCGTCGGCTGGCGCCTCGCCCTTGCGGTTCTTGCGCGCCGCCTCGCGCGTGCGGCGCTTCGCTTCCTTTTCGAGGAAGATCGCGAGCGCGGCCTCGTCGGTCTTGAGCCCGTGACGGCGCGACGCGGACATCGTCTCGGCAAGTTCGCCGGCCTCGAATGCGTCGATCACCGCCGGATGCACGTAGCACTTGCGGCACACGGCGGGCGTGTTGCGCAGCAGTTGCGCGACTTCCTTGATCGTGCCGACGATATGCCTGCGCGCCTCCGTCACGGTTTCCCATTTCAGCCGTCTGAGCGCCGCGAGCGCGAACACGCTGCCGGCCCACGTCCGATAGTCCTTCGCGGTGAAATCCGCGCCCGTGATCTCGTGGAGATAGTCGTTGATATCGGATGAGGAAACGGTATGGCGCGTGCCGTCCGCATCGAGGTACTGGAAGAGATCCTGGCCCGGCAAGTCCATGCAGCGTTTGACGATGCGCGCGACCCGCGTGTCGCTGACCGCGACATCGTGCTCGATGCCGCTCTTGCCGCGGAACCTGAATCTCAACGTTCCCGCCGATACTTTCAGATGGCGCTTCCTGAGCGTCGTCAGTCCGTACGAGCGATTCTCACGCGCGTATTCCTCGCTGCCGACGCGGATGAGCGTCGTGTCGAGCAGGCGCACGACAGTCGCGAGCACCTTGTTGCGCGGCATGCCGTCGAGCTTGAGATCGCGTGCGACGCGCGATCGCAGCTTCGGCAGCACGACGGAAAACGCGAGCATGCGCTCGTACTTGTTGGCGTCACGCGTTTCGCGCCATTGCGCGTGATAGCGATATTGCTTGCGCCCGCGCGCATCGCGTCCGGTTGCCTGGAGATGCCCGCGCGAGTCCGGGCAGATCCACACATCGGTATAAGCGGGCGGAACGGCGAGCGCATTGATGCGGCGAATCTCGGCTTCGTCGTCGATACGCTTGCCTTGCGTGTTGAAGTACGCGAATGCGCCGTCGATCCAGTCGCGCGTATATCCGCGCCGCGAATCGTCCATGTAGCGCAGGCCCGGCGGCAAATCTTCCGGGCAGCCCTGCACGCCGCCCGTCAGAACGTCGCTGGCCCCGCCGCCTGTCTCGTTGTTCGTTCCGATTCTCGCCACCGCGCGCCTCGCCTGATTGTCGTTCGAGTCATGGCGATGCATCGAGCAACGTGCGTGCCGGAGCGGCCGCCCGTGCGAGCAGGCAGGGGAATCAGGGCAGCGCGAGTTCGCGCGCGCCTTCGGAGGCGGCCCAGCGCTCCTTGACGGACCAGCGTTCCTCGGTGCCGGCCTGAACGATCGTGAGCCGGCCTTCCGGCGCGAAAGCGCACGTATCGATGTAAATCTGCGAGCCGATCTGCTTCACCGCGCGCGTCGGCGTATGGCCGCAGTAGGTCGGCGACAGGCCGAGCTGCTGCTGCGGGTCCGCGTGACCGAGCGCGAGGCCGCGACCCCACAGAATCTGGCTGCGCACGTCTTCGTGGAAATCGCCGGCGTCGAGTTCGGCGTCGTTGCCGAAAAACTCCGCGTGCAGCACATTGAAGCGCCGCTCGCCCTCGCCGACGATGCGCACGAGCGGCAGCTTCGCGAGCCGCGCCGCGAGCGCGGCGAGTTGATCGTCGGGGACCGTTTCGGCCCACGCGCCGCCGATCGCATACCACGACTGACGGCGCATCGTGCCTGCCGCCACGGAGATCAGCGAATCCTCGTGATTGCCGAGCACCGGATAGAACCACGGCTTGTCGATGAGATCGACGGCCGCGAGCGAGTCCGTGCCGCGATCGACCAGATCGCCGACGGAAAATAGCCGGTCCCGCGCACCATCGAAGCCGATTTCGCGCAACAGATAGCGCAGCGCATCCACGCAGCCATGCAGATCGCCGACCACGAAATCGCGGCCGATATCATTGGCAGGATGCCTGCAGACGATAGGATAGGTAGGACCATTCATGCGCCCATGATAGCGCTGCTCAATGACGGAATGTGAGTGCTGGCTCGCTTTTGCAAGCAGTCTGCAAGCCGCATCCACACTCGTTACAACGGCGTTACCGGCGCGCTCGAAGCACGTGTAAAAGCTGCCGCACGTGCTTGTCGGGAACCGTATTTATTGCGTCATCGAGCGAAGCCGCGCGACCGCTTTCGCATCGGTCGTCGCGCGTGGATCGCCGAACTGGCGCGTGATGAAATTGCTCAGTGCGGCGATCTGTTCGTCGGTCAGTTGCGCGGCGAATGCGGGCATCTGCGCGTACGCATCGCGCGTTTGGCGATTCACGCCGTGCAGGATCACGAGGACGAGATTGCTCGTCGTCGCTGTGCCGAGTGCGCCGGTCACGCCGTCGTGGACGAGCGGGGGAAACGGCTTGCTGCCCTCGCCCGTCATGCCGTGGCAACAGGCGCACGCGGCGGCGTAGAGCCGTGCGCCGTCGGTGTCGAGCGCCGTGATATCCGTGCGGGCTGGCCGGCCGAAACTCGTGCGCGAGCGCGCGTCCTTCACCGCGACGGGCGGCACCGCGCGCATATACGCGATCATCGCGCGCAGATCGGCGGTCGTCAGGAATTGCGTGCTCGTCGCGACGACTTCCGCCATCGGTCCGATGGCATAGGCGCGGCCGGGCGCGGCGCCGGTCGACAGGAAGCGCAGCAGTTCATCGTCACGCCATGCGCCGATGCCCGCAACGCGCTCCGGCGTGAGGTTGCCCGCCTGCCAGCCCGCGACCGTCGCGCCGCCGAGCCGCTCGCTTCGATTAAGCCCGCCGAGCCAGTTGCGTGGCGTGTGACATTCGCCGCAATGCCCGAGCCCTTCGACGAGATACGCGCCGCGATTCCACTCCGCGCTCTTCGACGGATCGGGCACGAAGCGCCCCGGCGAAAAGTTGAACAGATTCCACAGCGTCATCAGCCAGCGCTGGTCGAAGGGAAACGCGAGCGTGTTGCGCGGCGTCGCGGCGCGCACGGGCGGCACGGTCGCAAGCCACGCGCGCATCGCGAGCAGATCGGCGTCGGAGAGCAGCGTGTACGCGGTGTACGGAAACGCCGGATAGAGTTGCTCGCCGTTGCGGCCGATGCCCTCGCGCATCGCGCGGACGAATTGCGCGTCGGTCCATGCGCCGATGCCCGTTTCGCGGTCGCTCGTGATGTTCGGCGCGAACACGTTGCCGAACGGCGTCGCGATCGGCCTGCCGCCCGCGAAAGGCCGCGCGGGATCGGCGGTATGGCAGCTCATGCAGCCGCCCGCGCGTACGAGATATTCGCCCTGAGCGGCATTCGTTTGTGCCCTGGCGAGGCCGGGCAGACACGCCAGCACGACGATCAGGCACGCGAGCCGCGCGTTCATCGGAGCGATGTTTCGATCGTGCCGGCGAGTCGCAGCGACAGCGCCGCGATCGTCAGCGTGCAGTTGACCGACCCGCCCGCCGGCATCACCGCGCTGCCGGCGATGAAAAGATTCGGATGATCGTGCGCGCGGCATTCGGCATCGACGACCGCATCGTTCGGATCGCGGCCCATGATCGCCGTGCCCATGATGTGGCTGCTCGCGCCGAGCGAATCGTCGTATTCGATTTCGGTGCCCTCGAACATGCCGGCGATGCGCTCGAACTGCGCGTGCGTATCGGCGGCGCTCTTGCGCACGTAATCGTCGATGGAATAGGCGATCTCCGGGCGCGGCAAGCCGAGCGCATCCTTTTGCGCCGACAGCGTCACGCGATTCGCGCCCGATGGCAATTGCTCGTGAAAGCTGCCGAACGTCAGCCTGCGCGCGCATTGCTCGCGGATCTGCCGGTCGAGCTCGCCGCCCGTCAGACCTCGGCCGACAAGATTCCAGGTGACGGCGAGCGTCGGCGCGGCGTTCGACAGATGCAGCTTTTTCGCCGCCTGCTGCGCGCGAAACGGGCCGTCGCGAAAATCGACGATCGAGCTCATTTCCACCGGCCCGCGCCCCGGCCACAGCGCCTCGTTCGCGAGAAAGCTCACGCTCGCGCCGGGATGATCCATCAGATTGCGCCCGACCTGATCTGAACCATTGGCGATGCCCTTTGGATAGCGCGCCGACGCCGACATCAAAAGCAGCTTCGGCGTTTCGATGCCGTTCGCCGCGATCACGAAGCGCCTGCCGGTCACGCGCGTGCTCTGGCCGTTCGGGTCCTTGCAGTGAATCGCGACGATGTCTCCGCGATCGTTCGCCTCGACGCGATACGCGACAGCCTGCGCGATCAGCGTCGCGCCCGCGCGCTCGGCCTTGTCGGCGTGCGTGGCGGCGTGGTACAGCGCGCCGATCGGGCAAATCGGCATGCAATTGTTGTTGCCGCAGCACGCGGGTCGCGCATCGTAAGGACGGCTGTTGCGCGCCATCGGCTCGGGCACGACGCGCAACGACTGCGCGCCGAGCACCTCGGCCACCCGCCGGTCCATCCATGAAAGCGGCAGCGCGCTCATCGGATACGGCGTGGAGCGCGGCGAGCCGAGATCGACGTCCGGGCCCGCGACGCCCAGCTCGACTTCCGCCTGCCCGTACCAAGGCTCCAGCGTCTCGTAGGGAAACGGCCAGTCGCGCCCGACGCCGTATAGCGACTTCACGCGAAAATCGGCGGGCAAGAGTCGCCACGCGGCGCCGGCCCAATGCCACGTCGTGCCGCCGACGAGCCGAAGATATTGCGGCTGATACGGCGTCGCGCCGCGATCGATGAGATACGCGCCGGGATTCATCGGCTCGGGGCGCGGCGCGTGACGCAACAGCGGATACGGCGCGCACAGGTCGCGCTTGTCGGCCACGCGGCGAAAGCTGTCGACGATCTGCCAGCGCGCGAGACGCGGCCCGGCTTCGAGCAGGATCACCGACGCGCCCGCCCTCGCCAGCCGATACGCGACGAGACTGCCCGCCACGCCCGACCCGACGACGACCACATCCGCCGAAGTGGAACCCGCCATGCGCGCGCCTTTGTCCTTGGTCGTGATACGGCGGTCCGGCTGTTCAGGGCTTCTGCGCCCAGTCGGCCGGCTCGCCGCGGCAGTATGAGGGAATCGTGAGCATGTCGCCGACCGGATCGAACATCAGTGCGCGTTCGTACGCAACGACCTCGACATGCGGCGGCTCGCCGACGACGCCGAGATACCACGCACGCATCACCGCGCTCACGGTCTTCGCCAGTTCGGGATGCGTGGGTTCGAGCGCGGCGGTGATGATGTCTGTCGGCGTGCCGCCGTGCGTCGCGATCCATTGATTCAGCGCGGCGATCTTCGCGGCGAATCCGGGCACGTTGCGGGCGAGCGCGGCGTGCACGCGGTCGGCCAGAAGCGGATCGAAGCTCGCGCGGCCGGTGAGTCGCGCCGATACCGCGAGAAACGTATCGAAGCCGGGCGCGCGCGCCGGTTGAGCGCGCAGCGGCGGCAACGCCCACGCGGCGCACACGCTCGCCACGATGCTCCGCCGCATCACGAAAGAAACGCGCTCAGACGCTTTCATGCGCTTTCCTCAGGCTGCCGAAAGGTGGCCGGGCAATAATCGCAGGCATCGAGCGAAGCCTGGCTCTCATGCGGATAAAAACGAAATGAAGCAGATTCTCCCGCCCGTTCTGCGCTACCGGCCGCGCGCCCTGATCGGCCTTCTGGTTGGTTGCGTCGTCGCCGCTTTGGTTCCGGCGCACGTGCGGCCGACCGCGCGGGCGCTGATCGGCTGGGACTCGGCGGTGTGGCTCTATCTCGTGCTGATCTGGCTGAAGATGGCGACGGCGCGCCAGAGCGACGTGCAAGCGCTCGCCGAACGCGAGGACGAGAACGCCGCAACCGTCCTGATGGTCGTGAGCGTCGCGGCAATCGCGAGCATCGTGGCGATCGTCATGGAGTTATCGACCGCGAAGAACATGGGCTCCGGAGCGGTGCTGCATTACGTGCTGACCGGCGCGACGATGCTCGGCGCCTGGTTCCTGATCCCGACGATGTTCACGCTGCACTACGCGCGCCATTACTATCAGTCGCCGGACAACGATCCCGCGCTCAGGTTTCCCGACCGGCATCTGAAGCCCGATTACTGGGACTTCCTCTACTTCTCCTTCACGATCGCGGTCGCATCCCAGACCGCCGACGTCGCCCTCGCATCGACAGCCGCGCGCCGCACGGCGCTCGGGCAGGCGGTGCTGTCGTTCTTCTTCAACCTCGCGGTGCTCGGGCTCTCGATCAACATCGCCGCGAGCATGGTCGGCGGCTGAAACGACGCTGTCACGCGCGCTCCATAAGCTCGTCGGATACGCCGTGTAAAAACGCGGCGCGTGCCGCTGTCAGTTTTACACGCGGCACGTTCGTGCCGTTCCGCCGGCGGTCTTTTAGCGCCATCGGCGCACATGGACGGGCTGCACCGTTCACGCAATCGGTCTCGTGGCACACCGATTGCTGCACTGCGCCAGTCAGTTCCGACGAAACCCCGATCAGCGCTCGCATGCGCGGCTTTTCGCCCGCACGTTCCTCTTGCTCAGGAGCCCCATTTTGCCTTTGAACGTTCTGCTGGTCGCCTCCGAAGCCGTGCCGCTCGCCAAGACCGGCGGACTCGGCGACATGGTCAGCGCCTACGCCGCCGCGCTGCGCGAAGCCGGCGTCGATGCCACCATCCTGCTCCCCGCCTACCCGAACGCGATCGCTCAGGCAGAAGGTCTGAGCAAGGTCGGCACGCTCACAGGCCTGCCCGGCGGCGATGCGGCGCTGTTGCGCGGACGCATGCCCGACACCGGCGTGCCCGTGTTGCTGCTCCGTTGCGACGCGCTCTATGCGCGCACCGGTCTCTATCAGGATGCGCAGGGCCGCGACTATCCGGACAACGCGATCCGCTTCGCGACGCTCTCGGCCGCCGCCGTCAGGATCGCCGAAGGCGTGCGCGGCGTGAAGAAGCCGGACATCGTTCATGCGCACGACTGGCATACGGCCCTCACGCCGCTCCTGATGAAGCACGCGGGCGTGCACGCGAAGAGCGTATTCACGATCCACAATCTCGCATTCCAGGGCAACTACGCGCTCTCGCTTGGTGCGTCGCTCGGTGTGCCGGAAAAATGGCTGGTGCATGCGCTCAGCGATCCGCAGAGCATCGAGTTCTACGGCGCGCTGAGTCTGATGAAAGCGGGCATCGTGCATGCCGATCGCGTGACGACCGTCTCCGAAACCTATGCGCGCGAGATTCTCACGCCGCGCTTCGGGCACCTGATGGAAGGCGTGCTGCAAAGCTGCGCGGACAAATTGCAGGGCGTCGTGAACGGCATCGACGAAGCAACGTGGGATCCCGCCGCCGATCCGCTCATCGAACGCAACTATTCGTTCGACGACATGCGCGGCAAGCACGCGTGCAAGCGCGCGCTGCAACGCAAGTTCGGCCTGCCCGTCGATCCGTTCGCGCCGCTCATGGCGATCGGTAGCCGCATGACCGGTCAAAAGCTCGCCGATGTCGTGGTCGAGGCGCTGCCCCGGCTGCTCGAAAAACATCCGCGACTGCAACTCGCGGTGATCGGCAAGGGCGAAGCGTATATCGAGGCGGGCTTCAGGAAACTCGCGCAGGAGTGGCCGGATCGCGTGGGCGTGTATATCGGATATGACGAACGGCGCGCGCATGCACTGCACGCGGGCGCCGATCTTCTGCTGCACGGCAGCCGCTTCGAGCCGTGCGGCCTGACGCAGATGTATGCGATGCGCTACGGCACGTTGCCGATCGCGTCGCGCGTGGGCGGCCTCGCCGACACGATCGTCGATGCGGCGCAAAACGCGGCGCATGGCGTGCGCGACGTGCTGCGTCCATCGGCGTATCTGCGCGACGGCACGCACGACATGCCGATCGCGTCGATCCCCGCGCCGCGCGCCTCGCACGCGCCCACGGGCTTTCTCTTCGATGGCGAACGCGCCGCCGATGTCATCGACGCCGCGAGCCGCGCGCTCGATGCCTACATGCGTCCGCAAGTGTGGCGCGCGCTGCAGCGCAACGCGATGTCCTGCGATTTCGGATGGAACGAAGCCGTGACGACGATGGTCGCACTGTACGTCGGCCTGAGCGACGCGCGTCCGAGCCGGTCGACATTGCGTGCGCGCCGTGTTCCGGACGTCATGCAGGCGCCCGCGCAGACCCACGCGCAGGACGCGCGTTCGCTTGCGCGCACCGCATGAGCATGGGCGGCGCAGTTGCTCCATAGTAGTGCCTTGATGCAAAGCCGAACCGGGCATTCGCAAGGGGCGCGGCACGCAACGTGCTGCCTCGCCCCGTGCGACGACCGAAGGAAGTCCCTTCAAGAACGATCGAAGGGAATGCTCCGAAGGAAATCACTTGGGATCGTGGCGCCCACCGTGAGCGCGGCCAGCGCTCGATGCACGGTGCATCGCGATACGCGGCCAGGCAGGCGTCGATTCACGCGGCGCCAGGGTGTAATCTGAGTTCCGCCTGAGCGCCGCGCGATTCCGTATGTGCGGACCGGCTCTTCAGCAGTTTGGCCCGTGAGCGTGATCGCGATTGATGCCCGCATCCCCGCCACCGCAGGACGACTCTGGAAAAGACGAACGATGGAAAACCATCAAGCTCATCATGCGTACGCGCCGCGTATTTACTTCATCGATCCCCTGCTCGTCGGCCCGCTCGCGAACTGGCCCGACCAGTTCAGGCATGCGGCCGCGCTCGGCTTCGATCACGTCCTGATCGGCTCGCCGTTCGTGCCCGGCAGCAACGGGCACCGCGAAGCCGTCGCGGATCATCATCGGCTGCATCCTGTTTTCGAATCCGATGCGAGCGCATCCGATGGCCTGCGCCAGCTCGCCGACGCCGCGAAGAAACACAAGCTCACGCTGCTCGTCGATATCGTGATCGATCGCGTGAGCGCGGAAGGCGGGCTCTATCAGGAGAACAAACACTGGTTTCAGCCGTTCGAGAGCGCCGATGCGCGGCTCGATCCACGCAAGCCGCCGCGTCAGCGCGATGTCGCCTGGGCGAACTTCGCCGATGGCGAGTCCGCGCATCATCTGACCGAATGGTGGGCGCGCGAGCTGAACCTGCTCGCCGACGCGGGCGTCGGCGGCTTTCGCTTCGATTCGCCGCATGCGGTGCCCGCGCACGTGTGGCGCAGGCTCGGCGCGGCGGTGCGCGAGAAGCATCCCGAGACGCGCTGGCTCGCATGGACCGTCGGCGTCACGCGCCATGATCTGCATGGTCTCGCCGACGCCGCGTTCGACGCCGTGTTCGCATCGACGCGCTGGTGGGACTTCAAGAGCGCGTGGCTCTTCGACGAGCACGCGGCGCTGTCGCGCATCGCATCGCCCATCACGTTTCCCGAAGATCCGTTCGGCGCGCGGCTCATCAGCGATCTCTCCGACACGAGCGACACCGCGCTCGTCGAACGCGCCTACACGCGCGTGCTCGACACCGCCGCCGCGCTCGGCACCGGCATCATGGTGCCGATGGGATTCGAGTATGGCGTCGGCCTGCCGATGTCGCCGCAATACGGCGTCGCCGCCGAATACGAACGTGCGAAGAACGAGAAGCGCATCGACCTCACGGCACGCGTCAAACGTGCGAACGACTTGCAACGCAATGTCGCCACGCTGTCGAGCGTCGGCGAACTGCGGGCGCTGACGGGCGCGGGCACGCCGTACGCGGCGCTGATCCGCGCGGATGGCGGCGATCTGCGCCACAGCAACGACGCCGTGCTCGCCGTGATCAATCCCGATCTCGTCGCGCCCGTGCATGTCGATACGCTGCATCTGCTCGAATCGGTGCCGGGCAACTACACGCGCTTCGCGCTGATCGACGATTCCATGGGGAAGGCCGAACGTCTCGCGCCCTTCACGTTGAAGGCGGGCGAAGTGCGGCTCTTCCGCGCCGAGGCCGAGCCCTTCATCCTGCTCGCGCAGCCGCAGGTGAAACGTGGCGCGAAGACCGCCGACAAGAAGGCGGTGACCGAGGCGATCGCCGCGCCGCGCGTGTCGATCGAAAGCGTGACGCCTTCGGTCGATCATGGGCGCTTTCCGGCGAAGCGCATCGTCGGCGAAGCGGTGGAGATTCAGGCCGCGATCTTCGCGGAAGGCCACGACAAGATCGCCGCTGCCGTGCAATGGCGCGCCGCCGACGAAACCGACTGGCACGAAGCGCCGATGCGCGCCGTGCAGCCCGCCGGCCTCGACTTGTGGAGCACGCGCATTCCGCTCGAACGCGTCGGGCGCCACGAGTTCGTCGTGATGGCGTGGCGCGACGATTTCGCGTCGCTCGTCGATCACATGCAGAAGAAGCTGAAGGCCGGGCAGACCGTCGAACTCGAAGTCGAGGAAGCCAAGCATCTGTTCGCGCTGATCCTGGCCGAAGTCAAGACCGCCGACGATCCCGACAGCGACAGCGCCCCGCTCGATGCGATCGTGAAGGAGTTCACCAAGGCCGACGACGCGCGCAAGCTCGAACTCACGCTTGCGCCGGCGACCGCGAAGGCCATTGCAGCGGCGCGGCATCGTCCGTTCCTGTCGCGCGATCCGGTCGTGTATCGCGTCGATGCGGAACGCGCCGCCGCGCGCTTCGCGAGCTGGTACGAGATCTTCCCGCGCTCGATGAGCGACGACGTGAACCGTCATGGCACGTTCATCGACGTGATCGGCAAGCTGCCGCGCATCCGCGAGATGGGTTTCGACGTGCTCTATTTCCCGCCGATCCATCCGATCGGCGTCGCGAATCGCAAGGGCAAGAACAACACGCTGACGGCGGGTCCCGGCGATGTCGGCAGCCCGTATGCGATCGGCGGCAAGGAAGGCGGACATACCGCCGTGCATCCGGAGCTCGGCAATCTCGATGACTTCAAGCGCATGCTCGAAGCCGCGCATGAGCACGGTCTGGAGATCGCGCTCGACTTCGCGGTGCAATGCTCGCCCGATCATCCGTGGCTCAAGGAACATCCGACGTGGTTCGCGTGGCGTCCCGACGGCACTTTGCGTTATGCCGAGAATCCGCCGAAGAAGTATCAGGACATCGTGAATCCGGACTTCTATGCGCAGGACGCGAAGCCCGATTTATGGATCGGGTTGCGCGATGTCTTCCTGCACTGGATCGCGGCGGGCGTACGCATCTTCCGCGTCGACAATCCGCATACGAAGCCGTTCCCGTTCTGGGAATGGGTGATCGGCGACGTGCGCGCGCGCCATCCCGACGTCATCTTCCTCTCCGAAGCGTTCACGCGGCCGCGCGTGATGAATCGTCTCGCCAAGCTCGGCTTCTCGCAGTCGTACACGTACTTCACGTGGCGCGAGAGCAAGCGCGATTTCATCGACTACATGCACGATCTCACGCAGACCGACGCGAAGGAATTCTTCCGCCCGAACTTCTTCGTGAATACGCCGGACATCAATCCGCGCTTTCTGCAAAGCTCGGGGCGTCCGGGCTTCGTGATTCGCGCGGCGCTGGCGGCGACCTTATCGGGCTTGTGGGGCGTGTATAGCGGCTTCGAACTGTGCGAGTCCGCCGCGCTGCCGAACAGCGAGGAGTATCTCGACTCCGAGAAGTATGAAATCAGGGCGTGGGACTGGAATCGTCCCGGCAACATCGTGACCGAGATCACCGCGCTCAATCGCATCCGCCGCGCGAATCCCGCGTTGCAGACGCATCTCGGCGTGAACTTCCTGCCCGCGCATAACGATCACATTCTGTTCTTCGAGAAGGCGAACGCATCGCGGGACAACGTCGTGCTCGTCGCGATCAATCTCGATCCGTTCAACGAGCAAGGCGCGGATATCGAGTTGCCGTGGCAGACGCTCGAACGCTGGGGCGTGCAAGAAGGCGATGCGCTCGCGGTCGAGGACCAGGTGACGGGCGAGCGATTCGAATGGCGCGGACGGCGTCAGCACGTGCGGCTCGATCCGCATTCGCTGCCGTTCGCGATCTGGCGCATTTCACCGACATGGGGCTTGCCGAAGCCGCAGCCGGACAACGAAGGATGAATCCTCAGCAGCGAACGAGAGCACACGAATAACAAGGGCGAATAGCGATGCATTCAGCCCATAAGGACATTGGAGCGAAACCGTGGATACAAGGGTGAAGCGCAACAAGAAGGCCTCGATTCTCAGCGACGATCCGCTCTGGTACAAGGACGCGATCATCTATCAGGTTCACATCAAGTCTTTCTTCGATGCGAACAACGACGGCATCGGCGATTTCCCCGGCCTGCTCGCGAAGCTCGACTACATCGCGGAGCTGGGCGTCGATACGATCTGGCTGTTGCCGTTCTATCCGTCGCCACGCCGCGACGACGGCTACGACATCGCCGATTACCGCAACGTGCATCCGGACTACGGCACGATCGCGGACGTCAAGCGCTTCATCCAGGAAGCGCACGCGCGCGGCATCCGCGTGATCACCGAGCTCGTCATCAATCACACGTCGGACCAGCATCCGTGGTTTCAGCGCGCGCGGCATGCGAAGCCGGGATCGAATCATCGCAACTACTACGTGTGGTCCGATACGGACAAGAAGTATGAAGAGACGCGCATCATCTTCATCGACTCGGAGCCGTCGAACTGGACGCACGATCCGCTCGCGGGCCAGTACTACTGGCATCGCTTCTATGCGCACCAGCCCGACCTGAACTTCGACAATCCCGCGGTCCTGAAGGAAGTGCTCTCCGTGATGCGCTTCTGGCTCGACATGGGCATCGACGGGCTGCGGCTGGATGCAGTGCCCTATCTCGTCGAGCGCGAAGGCACGAACAACGAGAACCTGCCCGAAACGCACGACATCCTGAAGAAGATTCGCGCGACGATCGATGCGGAGTATCCGAACCGCATGCTGCTCGCGGAAGCGAACCAGTGGCCGGAAGACGTGAAGGAATATTTCGGCGACGAGGACGAATGCCACATGGCGTTCCACTTCCCGCTGATGCCGCGCATCTACATGTCGATCGCGAGCGAGGACCGCTTTCCGATCACCGACATCATGCGTCAGACGCCCGATCTCGGCACCACGAATCAATGGGCGATCTTCCTGCGCAACCACGACGAGCTCACGCTCGAAATGGTCACGGACTCCGAGCGAGACTATCTGTGGAACACCTATGCGAGCGATCGCCGCGCGCGCCTGAACCTCGGCATTCGCCGGCGTCTCGCGCCGCTCATGGAACGCGATCGCCGCCGCATCGAACTGATCAACTCGCTGCTGCTGTCGATGCCCGGCACGCCCGTCATCTATTACGGCGACGAGCTCGGCATGGGCGACAACATCCACCTGGGCGACCGCGACGGCGTGCGCACGCCGATGCAATGGTCGTCCGATCGCAATGGCGGTTTTTCGCGCGCCGATCCCGAGCAACTGGTATTGCCGCCGGTGATGGGCTCGCTCTACGGCTATGACGCGGTGAATGTCGAATCGCAGAGCCGCGATCCGCATTCGCTGCTGAACTGGACGCGCAAGATGCTCGCGGTGCGCCGCTCGAAGCACGCGTTCGGACGCGGCACGATCCGCTTCCTGCGGCCCGCGAATCGCAAGATCCTTGCTTATTTGCGCGAGCTCGAAGGCGAGCCGCCGATTCTGTGCGTCGCGAATCTGTCGCGCGCGCCGCAGGCGGTGGAGCTCGACCTGTCGGAGTTCGATGGCTCGGTGCCGCTCGAGATGACCGCCGATTCGCCGTTCCCGGCCATCGGCAAGCTCACGTATCTGCTGACGTTCCCGCCCTACGGCTTTCTGTGGTTCCAGCTTTGCCCGGGCAACCTCCGTCCGGCGTGGGCGCAGGCGCCGTCGGAGCAGTTGCCTGAATTCGTGACGATGGTGATCCGCGCGGGACAGACCGGCCCGACGCCCGAGAACGTGCGCCTGCTCGAATCCGAAGTGCTGCCGAACTACCTGAGCAAGCGCCGCTGGTTCGCGTCGAAGGATCAGAAGCTGCATGGCGTGCGCCTCGCCGCGCTGACGACGATCGAAGGCGCGGGCTTCGCGTTCACGGAAATCGAAGCCGATGTCGGCGATCATTGCGAGCGCTACGTGCTGCCCCTTTCCATCGCGTGGGGCACGGAAACGACATCGCCGCTCTACATGCAGCTCGCGCTGGCGCGCGTGCGCCGCAACCGCAACATCGGGCATCTGACCGATGCGTTCTCGGTGCCGCAATTCACCTACGGCGTGATGCGCAAGCTGAAGGAACGAGCGGTCGTGCCGACGGTGCAAAAGAGCGAGATCCGTTTCATTCCGACCGAGCGCCTCAACGAGCTCAACTACTATCCCACCGATCTGCCCGAGATTCGCTGGCTCGCGGCCGAGCAGAGCAACAGCTCGCTCGTGATCGGCGACAAGGTCGTGCTGAAGCTCGTGCGGCGTGTCGTCGGCGGCATTCATCCCGAAGCGGAGATGAGCCGCTATCTGACGAAGCTCGGCTATGCGAACACCGGCCCGCTCTATGGCGAAGTGGTGCGTGTCGATCCGCAGGGCGTGCCGCATACGCTCGTCATTTTGCAGGGCTTTATCGACAATCAGGGTGATGCGTGGAACTACGCGCTCGACTATCTGCGCCGCACCGTCGATGAACTCGCGGTCGTGGTGGAATCGGAAGAACACACGGCGGAGCGCGATGCGCAAACCGAAGGCTTCTCGGGCTACGGCAACATCGCGGGCGTGATCGGCAAGCGGCTGGGCGAGCTGCATGTCGCGCTCGCATCGCCGACCGAAGACGAAGCCTTCGCGCCGCAACGCGCGACGCCCGAGGACGTGAAGGGCTGGATTGACGGCACGCTGAAGCTGCTCGAATCGGCGCTCGATATCCTTGCGCAGAAGATCGGCGAGTTCAACGAGCACGACCGTTTCCTCGCGCAGAGCCTGCTCGATCGCCGCGCGCTGCTCGTCGATGCCGTGAAGAAACTGGTCGCGGCCGGCGCCGATGCGCTGTGCATCCGCATTCACGGCGATTTCCATCTGGGCCAGGTGCTGATGGCGCAGGGCGATGCGTATCTGATCGACTTCGAAGGCGAACCCGCCCGTGCGCTCGAGGAGCGCCGCAGGAAGACGAGCCCGCTGCGCGACGTCGCGGGACTGCTGCGTTCGCTGTCGTATGCGAGCGCGGCCGCGCAATCGACGACCGAGAACGCGCCCGCTCAGACCGCGGATCGCAAGCGCGCGCTGTTCGAACGGCTGCGCGCCTTCGCCGAGGAGAGCTTCTTGCGGGAGTACATGGCGGCGATCGCATCGTCGCCTGAAACGATCGCGGCCGAAGACGTTTTCGAACCGTTGCTCGATCTCTTCCTGATCGAAAAGGCCGCCTACGAAATCCGCTACGAAGCAGCGAACCGGCCGACCTGGATCGGCCTTCCGTTGCGGGGTCTCGCGTCGCTCGCGAGCCGCTTGCTGGGAGACACGGGCGAGCCGCCCGCTCCGGGCACGCGACCCGTATTCGGAGCAACCAAGGACAATCCGGATGGAACCCACCATGAACAATCGTAGCGATCCGGCGGATTCCAGAAATCCCGCGCACGGACTCAATCCGCTCGACATCGACGCGCTCGTCGAGGCAAGGCATCCCGACCCGTTCTCGATGCTCGGCCTGCATGAAACCGATCGGGGACATGTCGTGCGCGTGTTCCTGCCGGGCGCATCATCGGTGAGCGTGACGGATTCGGGCAACGGCGAGCACATCGGCTCGCTCGCGCGCATCCACGATGCGGGTCTCTACGCGGGCTTCGTCGAACGGCCGACGGCGTATCGCCTGCAGGTCGACTGGCACGGCACGCCGCAGGAAACGCACGACACGTATTCGTTCGGCCCCGTGCTGTCCGATGAATGGCTCGATCGCCTCTCGCAGGCGGACCCGTATGCGGTGCTCGAATGCCTCGGCTCGCGGCCGGTTACGCACGGCAATGTCGCGGGCGTGCGCTTCGCGGTGTGGGCGCCGAATGCGCGGCGCGTATCCGTGGTCGGCGACTTCAACACATGGGATGGACGGCGGCATCCGATGCGCCTGCGTCACGGCGCGGGCGTGTGGGAGCTGTTCATTCCGGGCATCGGCGCGGGCACGCGCTACAAGTACGAGATCGTCACGCGCGATGGCCACACGCTGCCGCTGAAGGCCGATCCCTGCGCGATGCAGAGCGAGAAGCCGCCGTCGACGGCATCGGTGGTCGCGGATGCGGATGCGATCGATCACTACGCATGGACCGATGCCGACTGGATGAGCACGCGCGGCGGCAAGCAGACGCCGCAATCGCCGATCACCATTTACGAGGCGCACGCCGAATCGTGGCTGCGCGTGCCGGAGGAAGCCAATCGCGGCATGAACTGGCACGAGCTTGCCGAGCGCCTGATTCCGTATGCGAAGGGCATGGGCTTCACGCACCTCGAATTCATGCCGATCGCGGAGCATCCGTTCGGCGGCTCGTGGGGTTATCAGCCGCTCGGGCAGTTCGCGCCGTCCGCGCGCTTCGGCACGCCGGAGCAGTTCGCGGAGTTCGTGAACCGCGCGCACGAGGCGGGGCTCGGCGTGATCATCGACTGGGTGCCGGCGCATTTTCCGAACGACGCGCACGGTCTCGTGCAGTTCGACGGCACGCCGCTCTACGAACATGCGGACCCGCGCGAAGGCTATCACCAGGACTGGAACACGATGATCTACAACCTCGGCCGCAACGAGGTGAGCGCGTTCCTGATTGCGTCGGGGCTTGCGTGGCTGAAGCGTTATCACATCGACGGATTGCGCGTCGATGCGGTTGCGTCGATGCTGTATCGCGACTATTCGCGCAAGGCGGGCGAGTGGGTGCCGAATATATACGGCGGGCGTGAGAATCTCGAATCGATCGCGTTTTTGAAGCGCCTGAATCATGAAGTGCGGCAGATTCCGGGCGCGATCACGGTGGCGGAGGAATCGACTGCATGGCCGGGCGTGACGGCGAATGTCGAGAGCGGTGGCCTCGGCTTCGACTTCAAGTGGAACATGGGCTGGATGCACGACACGCTGCATTACATGCAGGAGGATCCGGTTTATCGGCAGTATCACCATCATCTCTATACGTTCGGGATGGTGTATGCGTATTCCGAGCGCTTCGTGCTGCCCTTGTCGCATGATGAAGTGGTGCACGGCAAGGGGTCGCTCATCAACAAGATGCCGGGCGACCGGTGGCAGAAGTTCGCCAATCTGCGCGCGTATTACGGCTTCATGTGGACGCATCCGGGCAAGAAGCTTTTGTTCATGGGCGGCGAATTCGGGCAGTTCGCGGAGTTCAATCACGATGAATCGCCGCATTGGCATCTGCTCGACGATTCGCTGCATGGCGGTTTGCAGAAGCTCGTGCGCGATCTGAATCATCTCTATACGAGCGAGCCTGCGTTGCACAAGCTGGACAGCGATGCGCGCGGATTCGAGTGGATCGTCGGTGATGACAATGCGAACAGCGTGTATGCGTATCGGCGCACGGATGCCGAAGGGCATGATCTTGTCGTCGTGTGCAATATGACGCCGGTGCCTCGGCTGGCTTATCGGATTGGATTGCCGCGGCGCGGGCGTTGGAGTGAGGTGTTCAATTCGGATGCGGCCATTTATGGCGGATCGAATACGGGGAACGGCGGGGTCATTCATTCGGATGACTATCCGAGTCATGGGAAGGAACAGTCGGCGGCGTTGACCTTGCCGCCGTTGGCGACGATTGTTTTGCGAGCGGATTGAGGGTTTTTTGCGCGGGGCTTTCGTGGAATCCTGATTTCATGTCGGTCTATTAGCACTGCCCCTCCCCGGGGCGGGGGTCACTTTCTTTGCTGCTGCAAAGAAAGTAACCAAAGAAAGCAGCTTCTCACCGCCCGCGGTCACACGCAGTTTGGCCATGCTTGCCAGCCGCACGTGGCACTCGCCTAAGTGTGGCTCTCATAGGCCCCATCGGGCTTGGATCGCGCACGGTCTGACGCGCTATAAGTTATAGCGCGCTGGTTCAGCACCAAAGAGCTTCGGCACTGCGCTACGCGCTGCCGTTGGGTCCGCAAGGGAAACCAACGGAGAACATGTGCAGTGCATTGAGATGGCGGTGTTTGCAAAGAAGCACGCGCCGACCCGATTGACCGGTCGGCCGCGAAGCGGGCCGGAGCTCTTTGGTGCTGAACCAGTGTGTTCTGTGGTGCGATGTGTCAGACCGTGCGCGAGCCAAGCCCGGTATGTCCTTCGAGGGCGACACTTAGGCGAGTGCCACTGCGGGCTGGCAAGCATGGCCAAACTACGTGTGACCGCGGGCCTGAACGAGCTGCTTTCTTTGGTTACTTTCTTTGCAGCAGCAAAGAAAGTGACCCCCGCCCCGGGGAGGGGCAGTGCTAATAGACCGACGCGAAATCAGGACTTCACGACAACAAGCCAGAACCCAAAAGCGCGCTACCGCACAGACAAACAACCGCAGCAAATAACCCCTCAACAACCCAAAACCACCCCCGAAACAAAGGCATAAACTTACCGAACCGCCAAAAAAAGGCAAAAAACCAAAGGACCGCCCACATGGCAAATGCACTCCCCGACAAGTTGCTCCCGGGCGCACCCTACCCGCTCGGAGCCAACTGGGACGGTCTGGGCGTCAACTTCGCGGTATTTTCATCGAACGCGCACCGCATCGAGGTCTGTCTCTTCGACAGCACCGGCCGCAAGGAGCTAATGCGTTTCGATCTGCCCGAGTGCACCGATGAAATCTGGCACGGCTACCTCCCCGGTGCGCATCCCGGCACCGTCTACGGTTTCCGCGCGCACGGCCCGTATCAGCCGCAACAGGGGCATCGCTTCAATCCGCACAAGCTGCTGCTCGACCCCTACGCCAAAAAGCTCGTCGGTCCGTGGCGCTGGTCGGACGCGCTCTTCGGCTATCGCGTGCATTCGAACCGGCTCGACATGTCGATGGATCGCCGCGACTCCGCGCCCGCAATGCCCAAGTGCATCGTCACCGACGACGCCTTCGACTGGTCGCGCGACGTGCGCCCCGACACGCCATGGGGCGAAACCATCGTCTACGAAACGCACGTGCGCGGCACATCGATGATGCGCAACGACATCCGCCAGCACGAACGCGGAACGTTCGCGGCGCTCTCGTCGCCGTGGTTCATCGAGCACTTGCAGAAGCTCGGCATCACCGCCGTCGAGTTCCTGCCGGTGCACGCGTTTCTGAACGACCGCTTTCTCGTCGAGCGCAGTCTCAAGAACTACTGGGGCTACAACACCGCCGCGTTCTTCGCGCCCGAGCCTTCTTATCTCTCGACGCATCGTCTGAACGAAATGCGCATCGCCGTGCGCCAGTTGCACGCGGCGGGCATCGAAGTGTTTCTCGACGTCGTCTACAACCACACGTGCGAAGGCAACGAACTCGGGCCCACCGTCTCGTGGCGCGGCCTCGACAACGCAAGCTATTACCGCCTCATTCCCGGCGACGAACGCCACTACATCAACGAGACCGGCTGCGGCAATACGCTGAACCTGTCGCATCCGCGCGTGCTGCAGATGGTGATGGATTCGCTGCGCTACTGGAGCACCGCGTTCAACATCGACGGCTTCCGTTTCGATCTCGGCGTGACGCTCGGCCGCGAAGGACACGGCTTCGATCCGGGCTCGGGCTTCTTCGACGCAGTCCGCCAGGACCCGGTCCTGTCCACGCGCAAGCTCATCTCCGAGCCGTGGGACATCGGGCCGGACGGCTATCAGGTCGGCAATCATCCGCCGGGATTCGCCGAATGGAACGACAAGTATCGCGATGGCGTGCGGCGTTTCTGGCGCGGCGATTCCGGCATGCGCCCCGATCTCGCCGCGCGCCTCACCGGCTCCGCGGAACTCTTCAATCGCCGCTTCAGGAAACCGTGGGCGTCGGTGAACTTCGTCGCGTCGCATGACGGTTTCACGCTCGCCGATGTCACCGCCTATTCGCACAAGCACAACGAAGCGAATCAGGAAGGCAACAACGACGGCCACAACGAAAACTGCAGCGCGAACTGGGGCGTCGAAGGCCCCACCGACGACCCCGCGATCCTCGAAGTGCGCGCACGTCTCGCCCGCTCGATGGCCGCGACGACATTGCTCTCGCTCGGCACGCCGATGCTCCTCGCCGGCGACGAGTTCGGCCGCACCCAGCAGGGCAACAACAACGCCTATTGCCAGGACAACGAGATTTCCTGGCTCGACTGGGACGCGGCGCAGAGCCCGCAAGGCGTCGAGATGACGGCGTTCGTCGCAAGGGTTATTGCACTGCGCAAAAACTACCCGGTGCTGCGCGAAACGCGCTTCCTTTACGGCGACCGCGAAGTGCTGCCGGGACTCTACGATGTGAGCTGGTTCGATGAACGCGGCAACGCGCTCGCGATCGAAGCATGGCAGGACCCCGAAGGCCGCGCGCTCACGCTGCGGCGCGCCGGCCCGGGCATCGACGGCGAAATCGACGTGCTGCTCATCATGTTCAATGCATCGTCGCAGGCGCTCGTGTTCACGCCGCCCGCGCCGCACTTGGAATGGAACGTGCTCCTTGATAGCGCGGAGCCCGACTCCGTGACGCGGCCGCTCGTCGGCAGCGAAGTGGAACTGGCGCCGCACAGCATCGTGGTGATGCTGGCCGAGCCGACCGGCGAGGCGGACTGGCAGGCGGTCTGGATGGCGGGCGCGCATCAGGGTCCGCGCCTTCTGACGGCGCTGCCGCCCGATCCCGGCACGATTGCGTCGCATCGTGAGCCTGAAACCGATTCGCCCCACTGACACTCGCAGTCCATCGCAGCAATACAGGCAGGAAATCATGTCCGAACGTCCGATCGATCCGCACAAGCATCATCATGCGTATTGCCTTCCTTTCGGCGCTCATCTGACGGGCGCAGTGCGCGAGAATCCGCGCACGCGCTTTCGTTTCTGGGCGCCATCGCGCGATGCCGTGCAAGTGGAAATCCAGCGCGCGGGCGGCGCGCCCGAACTCGTCGACATGCAGTCGACCGGCGACGGCTGGTTCGAAGCCGAAGCCGACGGCGGCGCGGGCACGCTGTATCGCTATCGGCTGGACAAGGATCTCGCCGTGCCCGACCCCGCTTCGCGTTTTCAGCCGCAGGACGTGCACGGTCCGAGCGAAGTCGTCGATCCGCGCGCATATCGCTGGACGCACACGAACTGGCACGGCAGGCCGTGGGAAGAAACCGTGCTGTACGAACTGCATGTCGGCGCGATGGGCGGTTTCGCGGGCGTCACCGCGCGTCTGCCCGAGCTCGCGCAACTGGGCGTGACGGCCATCGAACTGATGCCGCTCAACGATTTCTCCGGCACGCGCAACTGGGGCTACGACGGCGTGCTGCCCTACGCGCCCGACTCGGCGTATGGCCGTCCCGAGGATCTGAAGAAGCTCGTCGATACCGCGCATGGTCTCGGCCTGATGGTCTTTCTCGATGTGGTCTACAACCACTTCGGCCCGGACGGCAACTATCTGAACGCGTATGCGAAAACCTTTTTCCGTGAAGGCGTGCACACGCCGTGGGGCCCGGCGATCGATTTCGAGCGCCCGCAAGTGCGCGATCTTTTCTTCGACAATGCCCTGTATTGGCTCAACGAATACCGTTTCGATGGCCTGCGCCTCGATGCGGTGCACGCGATCAACGACGACGAATGGCTGCGCGAGCTCGCGCAACGCGTGCGCAGTTCGGTCGAGGCGAGCCGTCATGTGCATCTCGTGCTGGAGAACGAGCACAACACGGCGAATCTGCTCGAAACGCATTTCGACGCGCAATGGAACGACGACGCGCACAACACGCTGCACGTCCTGCTGACCGGCGAGGACGAGAGCTACTACGGCGCGTATTGCGACAAGCCGATCGAAAAGCTCGCGCGCGTGCTGACGGAAGGTTTCGCGTATCAGGGCGATCCGTCGCCGATACACGACGGCAAGCCACGCGGCGAAACGAGCGCGCATCTGCCGCCGACGCGCTTCGTGATGTTTCTGCAAAACCACGATCAGATCGGCAACCGCGCAATGGGCGATCGCCTGCGCTCGCTGACCGACGACGAGTCGCTCTTCGCCGCGACGGGCCTGCTGCTGCTGTCGCCGCAGATTCCACTGCTCTTCATGGAAGAGCAATACGGATCGAAGCAGCCGTTCCTGTTCTTCACCGACTATCACGATCAGCTCGCCGACGCGGTGCGCGAAGGCCGCCGCAAGGAGTTTGCGAAGTTCTCCGCATTCACCGATGAAAAGCGCCGCGCGCAGATTCCCGATCCGAACGACGCGAAGACCTTCGAGATGTCGTCGCCGAAGCTGTCGGACAAACAGGACGAAGCGGACCGGCTCGAATGGCTGCACTTCTATCGCTCGGCGCTTACGGTGCGCGCGAAGCTCGTGACGCCGCGTCTGAAGGGCGCGAAATCGCTCGGAGCGGATGTACTCGGCGACAAGGCGCTCGTCGCGCGCTGGAAGCTCGGCGACGGCGAGACGCTGAGCGTCGCGCTGAATCTCGGCGAGAGCGCCATCGCGTTGAAGGAGCAGCCGCCGGGCAAGCTCATCTTCGAGACGCCGGCGCGCGCACAGGATCGCGCGCGTGACGGCGAACTCGGCGGCCGCACGTTCCTCGCATGGGTCACCGGCGAGGTGAACGAATACGCGATCGCGCACGACGCGCGCCGCTTCGAACCGGCATCGGCCGAAGGGAAGGTCTCGTGAGCGCCGCCGCCAGCAACCCGAACGACACGAAGGCCGCGCGCCCCGTGAGCAGCATCGAGGCGCTCGCGGAACGCGCGGGCTTCGAGATCGAATGGAAAGACGCGCACAAGATAATGCAGCGCGTGCCGGAGACTACACTGCGCAGCCTGCTCGAAAAACTCGGCCTGCCGTGCGGCAACGCCACGCAGATCAGGCAGAGCATGGCCGCCGTCGATGCCGAGATGAGCGGGCGCAAGCTGCCGCCGCTCATCACCGCCGAAGTGGATCGCGGCATTGCGCTGCCGGTGTCGGCGGCAAAATCGGGGGCGCGCTATCGCATCGAACTGGAAAGCGGCGCGGTCATCGACGGGCGGTTCACGTCGCCCAAGGGCGAGATCGCGCTGCTCTCGCCGATCGCGGAGCCGGGCTATCACACGCTCGTCATCAACGACCATCACACGACGCTCGCGGTCGCGCCCGCGCGCTGCTACACGATCGACGATGCGTGGCGCACGCTCGACGAAGACGCGGCGAACTCGACTCACGCGCCGCCGCTGTGGGGCGTCGCGGCGCAGGTGTACGGCTTGCGGCGCAACGGCGATGGCGGCATCGGCGATTTCACGGCGCTGGCGTCGCTCGCGACGCAGACCGCGAAGCGCGGCGGACATGCGGTCGCGATCAGCCCGATGCACGCGATGTTCAGCGCCGAGCCGGACAAGTTCAGCCCGTATTCGCCGTCGTCGCGGCTCTTTCTCAACATCGCTCATGTCGATCCCGCCGCCGTACTCGGCGCGCCCGCCGCGCGTGCGGCAATCGAGAAAGCGGGCGTGGCGCACGAGCTCGCCGAACTCGAAGGGCTTGCGCTGATCGACTGGCCGCGCGCATCGAAGGCGCGGCTCGCGATCCTGCGCGCGCTCTTCGATACCTTCTCCGAAGACCGCGATTCGCCCTTCGCGAAGGACTTCGCCGATTTCGTCGATAAAGGCGGCCGCCCGCTCGAAGATCATGCGCGCTTCGAAGCGCTGCAGGCCGCGCAGATCGCTGCGAACGGCGAAGGTCACTGGCGCAACTGGCCCGAAGCCTTGCGCGATCCGCGCAGCGCCGAAGTGACGGAATTCGCGAACGCCAATCGGCGCGAAGTCGATTTTTATCTCTTCACGCAATGGCTCGCCGCGAAGGGACTCATGCACGCGCAGCACGCCGCACGCGACGCGGGCATGGCCGTGGGCCTCGTCGCGGACCTCGCGGTCGGTTGCGACAGCGCGGGCAGTCACGCGTGGTCGTATCGCGAGGAGATGCTCACGGGCGTGTCCGTCGGCGCGCCGCCCGATCTCTTTAATCAGGCGGGGCAGTCGTGGGGACTCACGACCTTCTCGCCGCGCGCGATGCGCACGCAGGGTTTCGCGGCGTTCATCGACATGCTGCGCTGTGCGTTCGCGCGCGCGGGCGGCATCCGCATCGATCATATTCTCGGCTTGCGCAGGCTCTGGCTCGTGCCCGAGGGCGAAAGCGCGAAGGACGGCGCGTATCTGCGCTATCCGCTGGAGGACATGCTGCGGCTCATCGCGCTGGAATCGTGGCGGCATCGCGCGATCGTGGTCGGCGAGGATCTCGGCACCGTGCCGCCCGGCTTTACGGAGCGCTTGCAGGAGCACGGCTTGCTGGGCATTCGCGTGCTGTGGTTCGAACGCGAAGTGGACGGCCCGGGCTTCAAGCCGCCGCGCGAATGGGACAGCGGCGTCACCGCGACGACGACGACACATGACCTGCCGACCGTCACCGGATGGTGGCGCGGCGAGGACATCGTGTGGCGCTCGAAGATCGGCCAGACGATGGCGCGCGCGGATGGCCGCGACGCCGTCGAAGTGGCGCTCGAAGAGCGTGGCGGCGATCGCGAGAATTTGTGGCGCGCGTTCCAGGACGCGGGCATCGCACCGGACGACGTGGGTGCGCCCGACATCGACAATGCGCCCGTCGATGAAGCGCTCGCCTTCGTCGCCGCGACGCCCGCGCCGCTCGTCACGTATCCGCTCGAAGACCTGCTCGCGCTCGCGGAGCAGCCGAACCTGCCGGGCTCGATCGACGAGCATCCGAACTGGCGCAGGCGGCTCGCCCTGCCCGTCGACGAGCTGTTTCTCGACGATGCATTTTCGGACCGCCTGCTCGCCGTCGACACTGCGCGCAAGCGCTCCGTGCAACCGAACGAACACACATCGAAACCCGAATCACCATGACCGTACCGCGTTCCACGCTCAGGCTTCAGCTTCATAAGGGCTTCACTTTCGACGATGCCGCCGCGCAAGTGGACTACTTCGCGCGGCTCGGCGTGAGTCACGCCTACGTGTCGCCGATCACGACCGCGACCGCCGGCTCCACGCACGGGTATGACGTCGTGGACTACACGTTGGTCAATCCCGAACTGGGCGGCGAAGACGGTTTGCGGCGCTTCGTCGAGAAGCTGCGCGCGCACGAGATGGGACTGATCGTCGATATCGTGCCGAATCACATGGGCGTCGGCGGATCGGAAAACGCATGGTGGCAGGACATTCTCGAATGGGGCCGGCACGCCGCGCACGCGCGATTCTTCGACGTCGACTGGCATTCCCCCGATCCCGCGTTGCGCGGCAAGGTGCTCGCGCCGTTTCTCGGCGGCGCCTATGGCGACGAGTTGCAGAACGGCAAGATCCGGCTCGCGTATCGCGCGGACGAAGGGCGTTTCGTCATCGAGTATTACTCGAACGTGTTTCCGGTTTGCCCGGTCGATTACCCCGCCGTGTTTCAGGAAGCGCCGGAGCTTGCGCAACGCTTTGTCGGCCTGACGACGCAGCCGACCGATCAACCGCGCGCCGCCGATGCGCGCACCGCGCTCGTCACCATCGCGCAGACCGAGGGCGGCCGTGCCGCGATCGAAGCGATCCTCGCCGCACACGCGCCGGACACGCCCGCGGGCCGCGACCGGCTGCATCGGCTGCTGGAGCGCCAGCATTACCGGCTCGCATGGTGGCGCACCGCTGCCGACGAAGTGAACTGGCGGCGCTTCTTCGACGTGAGCACGCTGGGCGGCGTGCGCGTCGAGCGGCCCGAGGTGTTCGAGGCATCGCATGCGCTGATTTTCAGGCTCTTCACCGAAGGTCTGATCGATGGCGTGCGAGTCGATCACGTCGATGGTCTCGCCGAGCCGCGCGAGTATTGCCAGCGCCTGCGAACGCGGCTGGAAGAGCTGTCGCAAGAGCGTCCCGAGGCGTTGCGGCACGGCAATGGGCACACGTATTTCGTCGTCGAGAAGATACTCGCGCGAGGCGAACCGTTGCGCCGCGAGTGGCAGGTCGATGGAACGACCGGCTACGACTTCATGAACGATGTCGGCGCGCTGCTGCACGATCCGGCGGGCGCGCAGCCGCTCGCCGCACTGTGGGCCGAGGTCACGGGCAAGAGCGCGTCTTTCGCCGATGAAGCGCTCGCCGCGCGCCGCAAGATACTCGCGGAGAATCTGTCGGCCGAACTGGACCGCGTGACGCGCGCGTTGCATCGCATCGCGCGGGATGCGCACACCACGCGGGATTTCA
This sequence comes from Caballeronia jiangsuensis, assembly GCF_046030135.1. NCBI lineage: Bacteria > Pseudomonadati > Pseudomonadota > Betaproteobacteria > Burkholderiales > Burkholderiaceae > Caballeronia > Caballeronia jiangsuensis. The sequence continues at coordinate 1,670 of NZ_JAQQDB010000019.1, read as the reverse complement.
CGTTCACGTCGATCAGGCGCGCGGTCGCCGAACTCGTCGTGCAGTTTCCGGTGTATCGCATCTATCCCGTGAGCGGCGTGCGCAGCCCCGAGGACGAACACTTCTTCTCGCAGGCGCTCGAAGCCGCGCGCGCCGTGCTTGCGCGCGCGGATCATGTCGTGCTCGATCAGGTCGCGCAATGGCTCGGCGGCAAGCTGCCCGATGAATTGCCGCCGCCGCCGGAGCGCAACGAACGTCCCGAGCGTGGACGGGATCGCGCCGCGGAGCGCAATCGCGAGCGCGATCGCAATCAGGCGCCGGCGACGCAGACGCCGCCGTCATCGAGCGGCTCGCAGCGTCGCGCGGCGCAGACGCTGTTCTCGCAACTCACATCGCCGGTGGCGGCGAAGGCCGTCGAGGATACGGCGTGTTATCGCTACGGACGCCTTATTTCGCGCAATGAAGTCGGCGCGGATCCGGGCGAGTTCGCGCTGTCCGTCGATGCGTTTCACGCGGGCAATCGAGAACGCTTCGATGCGTTTCCGCACGCGATGCTCTGCACGGCGACGCACGATCACAAGCGCGGCGAGGATGTGCGCGCGCGCATCGCGGCGTTGAGCGAGATTCCCGATGAATGGGCCGCGACGCTTCGGCAATGGTCCACCTTGAACACGCCGTTGCGACGTGGCCCGAGCGGCGGACACGGCGAGACGAGCGATGTCAATGACTGGGCGCCGGGACCGGCCGCGGAGGCGATGCTGTATCAGACGCTCGTCGGCTGCTGGCCGATGACGCTCGAACCCGACGACGAGGCGGGCGTTCACGCGCTCGCGGAGCGTGTCGCGGGATGGCAACTGAAGTCGTTGCGCGAGGCGAAGTTGCGCACGAGCTGGTTCGCCCCCGATGAAGCGTATGAGAATGCGTGCAAGGATTTTCTCTTCGATATCGTCGCGCCGCAGCGGCGCAATGGCTTCCTGCAGGAGTTGTCGGCGTTCGTCGCGCGCATCGGACCGCTCGGTGCGATCAACAGTTTCCAGCAGACGCTTTTGCGACTGACATCGCCGGGTGTGCCGGATCTTTATCAGGGCACGGAGTTGTGGGACTTTAGTCTCGTGGACCCGGACAATCGCCGGCCTGTCGATTATGAATTGCGTCGGCAGTGGCTCGCTGAGGTCGAAGAGAAAGGACCGCCTTCGGAGCAGCTCGCGAACTGGCGCGACGGGCGTGTGAAGCTGTCGCTCGTGAGGCGGGCTTTGGCCTTGCGCAAGCATTGCGAGTCGTTGTTCGCTCAGGGCGAGTATGTGGCGCTCGACGTGCAGGGCGAGCATGCGGGGCGGGTGATTGCGTATGCGCGGCATGCGGGGAGCGCGTATGCAATCGTGATTGCTACGCGGCTCGCGGCGCCGTTGTTAGGCGCGGGATGTGACGTGCCGATCGTCGAGCCGGAGCGTTGGGGGGATACTTCGGTCGTGCTTCCCGAAGCGCTGCATTCGCGTGCGTTGTTCGACTGGTTGAGTCCGAATGCGCCCAAGGCTGAGGGTGAGAGGTTGTTTTTGCGTGATGCGTTGGCGGCGATGCCGGTGGCTCTGCTCGTTGAGGAAGGTGTGCCGAAGGTTTGAGGGGTTGGGTTGGGTCGTGCGTTCGCGCGTTCTTCTCGCGTGGAATCCTGTGTTGGTGTCGGTCTATTGGCT
>NZ_JAQQDB010000018.1:0-145719 GCF_046030135.1 Caballeronia jiangsuensis | reverse complement strand
TTGCTTTCTTTGCAGCAGCAAAGAAAGTGACTGCCGCCCCGCACAGGGGCAACGCTAATAAACCAAAAACAAAACGGGATCCGGCAAAGGCCTAAAATTCACGAGCATCCCCTCGCCCCACCCCATGCTCCCACCCGAACTCATCGAAACCGCTAGCCTTCCCTACCGCGCCGCAGGCCGCTTCGCATGGCACTTCGCGTCGGCGAAACTGCGTCACGATCCGTTCTTCGCCCACATCCTCGCGCACGGCCTGATCCCCGATGGCGCGCGCATCCTCGATCTCGGCAGCGGCCAAGGTTTGCTCGCCGCGTGCCTGGTCGGCGCGCACGCATGGCATCGCGATGACGCGGCTCACGCGTGGCCCGCGCGCTGGCCCGCCCCGCCCGTGCCGCAATCGATCCACGGCATCGACCTGACGACGCGCGACATCGATTGGGCGCGCATCGCGTTGAAGGCGCACGCGCCGCGCATTCGCTTCGTCTGCGACGACATTCGTGTCGCATCGTTTCCGCAGGCGGATATCGTCGTCGCGTGCGATGTGCTGCATTACGTCGATTCGAACGCCCAGGAAGCCGTGCTGCGCCGCGTGCGCGCAAGTCTCGCCGCGGATGGCGTGCTCCTGCTGCGCGTCAGCGATGCCGCCGCGGGCTGGCGCGCGAGCGTCGATCGCGCCGTCGATTTCGGCGTGCAACTCGCCCGGTCGGGACGCACGAACGGACTCACCGTGCGCAGCGAAGCGCAATGGCTCGCGCTGCTCGGCGATCTGCGCTTTCACGTGACCATCCGTCCGATGGGCAACGGCGCGCACACCGCCAATCGTCTGATTATTGCGCGGCCTGTGGACTGATGCGTGCGTGGCCCGAAAGGCCGTTTGTTACAATTCATCGTATTCGAACGCCATCGGACTTTGGGAATCTAGCCCGTAGTGAACCCTCTTCTGCTTACGCATTTCACCGCCACGAGCTGCGCGGGCCGCGGCCTCGACGCGACGCTCGACGCGCTCTCGGCGGCACGCAGCGGACTCGCGCCGTGCGATTTCGAAGGCGCCGCGTTGCACACGTTCACGGGCCGCGTCGCCGGCATCGAGGACGCGCCGGTACGCGCCGATTTCGCCGAATTCGACTGCCGCAACAATCGCCTCGCGCAACTGGCGATGACGCAGGACGGCTTCGACGAGCGCGTGCGCGAAGCGATCGGGCGTCATGGCGCGCAACGCGTCGGCGTGTTCATGGGCACGAGCACGGCGGGCATTCTCGAGACCGAACTCGCCTATCAGCGGCGCGATGCTCAAACCGGCGCGCTGCCCGCCGACTTCAATTACGCGACCACGCACAATCCCTATTCGCTCGCCGGCTTCGTGCGCGCGTACTTCGGGCTGCGCGGACCGGCGGTGTCGGTGTCGTCGGCGTGTTCGTCGGGGGCGAAGGTGTTCGGGTCGGCGCGGCGCATGCTGGAAACCGGTCTGATCGACGCGGCCGTGGTCGGCGGCGTCGATACGCTCTGTCTCACGACGCTCTACGGCTTCAACTCGCTCGAACTGCTCGCGCCGGGGCCGTGCAAGCCGTTCGATGTGAAGCGCAACGGCATTTCGATCGGCGAGGCGGCGGCGTTCGCGGTGCTCGAACGCGACTCGGCCAGCCACGCCGATGACGACGCGATCCGTCTGCTCGGCATCGGCGAATCGAGCGATGCGTATCACATGTCGTCGCCGCATCCCGAAGGACTCGGCGCGCGCATGGCGATGCAGCAGGCGCTCGCGAGCGCCGGACTCGACGCGCGCGATATCGGCTACGTGAATCTGCACGGCACGGCGACGCCCAGCAACGACGCCGCCGAAAGCCGCGCGCTCACGAGCCTGTTCGACCGCGTGCCGTGCAGTTCGACCAAGGGCGCGACGGGTCATACGCTGGGCGCGGCGGGCGCACTCGAAGCGGTGATCGCGGCGCTCGCCTTGCGGCACCAGATGATCCCGGCGGGCGCCAACACGAGCGAGCCGGACCCCGCGCTCGGCCTCGACTACGTGCTCGCATCGCGCGGCGCGCCGTTGCGCGCGGTGCTGTCCAACTCGTTCGGCTTCGGCGGGACGAATTGCAGTCTCGTGTTCGGACGCAAGGGAGCGGGCGCGGCATGACTCCATTGCGTGGTTTTATCGAAGGCGTCGGCGTGATCGGGCCGGGACTCGTTGGCTGGCCTCATACCGCCGACGTGCTGACGCGGCGCGCCTCGCGGACAGCCGCGCAGACCGTGCTGCCCGCGCCCGCCGGTTTGCCTTCCGCCGAACGCCGCCGCACCGGGCCGGTCGTGCGCGCGGCGCTCGCGGCTGCGCACGAAGCGGTCGCGCAAAGCGGCCGCGACGCCGCGACGCTCGCCGCCGTCTTCGCGGCATCCGGTGGCGATGGCGGGAATTTTCATGCGATCTGCGAAACCCTCGCGAGCGACGATCCGCAAATCTCACCGACGCGCTTCCACAACTCCGTCCACAACGCGCCCGCAGGCTACTGGAGCATCGCGACACGCGCGATGGCCGCATCGAATGTGCTCTGTGCATACGACGGCAGCTTCGCGGCGGGCCTGCTGGAAAGCCTCGCGCAAGTGAGCGTCGATGGCACGGCGACGCTGCTCGTCGCCTATGACACGGAATATCCGGAACCCTTGCACCACGCTCGCCCGATCGCGGATGCGTTCGGCGTCGCGCTGGTGCTCGCGCCGCAAAAGAGCGATCGCACGCTCGCGCGCATCGACGTGCATCTCACCGATGCGAACGCGTTCAGCTTCGCCGATGCCGATTTCGAAGCGCTGCGCCTGTCGAATCCCGCCGCGCGCGCGTTGCCGCTGCTCGAAGCGCTGGCGTGCGGGAAAGCATCGAATGTCGTGCTCGATTATCTCGATGGCACGCGTCTCGCCGTGGATATCGACCCGTCATGACCGCTGCGCAGATTCTCGATCGCGACTGGATCGCCGCGCGCATCCCGCACGGCGGCGCGATGTGTCTGCTGGACGCCGTCGTCGCGTGGGATGTGCAACGCATCCGCTGCGAAGCGACGAGCCATCTTCGCCCGGACAATCCGCTGCGATCGAAAGGCCGGCTCGCGTCGGTGTGCGGCATCGAATACGCCGCGCAGGCGATGGCGGTGCATGGCGCGCTCGTCGGCGAGGAAAGCAAACGTCCGCGCATCGGCATGCTGACGAGCGTGCGTGGCGTTCAGATCCACGTCGATAGTCTCGACACGCTCGACGCCCCGCTCGATATCGAAGCCGAGCGCATGGGCGGCGACGACATCACCGTGCTGTACCGCTTCACCGTTCACTGCGCGGAACGATTGCTGCTGAGCGGCCGCGCCGCGGTGATTCTCGACGCGGCTCAGGCCGCCGGTTTCGTCGCGCAATAAGCGGAGAAGATGCCGAGCTCGACATCGCGGCGCACGTTCACAAAGCCCGCGCGTTCGATGGCGGCGATCACGGCGTCGGGGGGCACGCAGGCCTCGATCGTGTCCCAGTAATAGCGCATCAGTTCGACGCTTTCCCCTTTCTTTCCGACGATGCGGGCGATCATCGGCACGACGCCGCGCATGTAGAACTTCAGCGCCGCGACGCCCATGCCATGCGCGGGCCGCGTGATCTCCAGCACGCAGAGCCGTCCGCCGGGCGCGAGTACACGGAAGTATTCATCGAAGGCTTTCGCGAGATCGCTCACATGGCGCAGCGCGAAACCCATGCTGAGGAAGTCGTAGGCGGCGCTGTCGCACGGCAGATTTTCCGCGGTGCCGATGCGCGTCTCCACGCCCACCGGCAGATGCGCCTCGCCGACCATGCCCGGACTCGGATCGACGCCGGTGACGAGCGTCGCATCGCCCGTGATCGCGACCGCTTCCTTCGTGACGAGCCCCGTGCCCATGCCGACGTCGAGCACGCGCATGCCGCGCGCGAGACCCGCCGAACGCAACGCGCGGTTGCGATACCACGAGCCGGAGCCGAAGGCCATCGCGCGCTCGATGGCGTCGTAATCGGAGGCGGTGCGATCGAAGATGCCGCGCAGCCAGAGACGCCTGGAGGGTTCGTCGGAGTAGTAGGAGGTGAGCGGCTCGTGCGGGGCTTTCTGGTCGATCGTGTCGATCTCGTCGCGCCGGGGGGAAGTCATCGCGTCTCCTGTGACTATTCGTGTGCCTGCAAGCCGCCGTGGCACGTTTTTATCACAGGGAGATCGATGACGTCACCCTCGCCCGCGCACGCGAAATCAGCTTATTTCGACGACGGCCTCTCGTGGCACGGCGGTCTCGGGCGCGGGCAACGCCAGGGTCATCGCCTTGCGCGCGCGCATCAGCGAGTTGCGCACGCGCCGCTCCGGGCGGCTGAACATGCCGCCGCCCACGAGTGCGACGAACGACGCGATGAGCGGCACCGCGAGCAGCATCGTCGCTAACTTGAAGAGACCGAGTTTCAGCGGGCTGCGCGACGCCCATGCGGACCACGCAAGCGCGAATCCCATATAGGCGATGCCCGCGGGCGCACCCGCCAGTTCGGGCATGCCGATACGTTGCGCGAGCGGCATCGGGAAAATCAGAACGAAGAGGACGATGCTCGACATCGCGTGAACGAGTAGCGCGCGCCGCTGCTTAAGGAGCCCCGTGACCGACCAGAACGCCAGCGCGAGCACGAACGGCGGACATGCGGCCACCACGGCCGCGAGCGCGAGATAGACCACGACGCCGCTCATCAGATTGCGCAGATAGCCTTCCGACGACACGTAATACACCATGTATCCCGCCGCGATCGCCGCCACGCACGCGACGAACGCGAACATGCCGCGCTGCCCGTCCGGCGAAACGAAGAGTCTCAGCATCAGGAGACTCGTGAAGCCGACCAGATAAACCAGGAACCGCACAACCGAAAAACGCTGTTTCATACCTCACCCCATTCCCCTGACGGTGCGAGCGGTCGCCGGTGCGGTCGCTCTGCCGCGCGCCGTGTGGTGGCGCGCCGCAGAAGACCTTATGGGACCTGTCCTCGCCCATCTATCGCCCGCGTCCGAATTCGAATGACGGATCGCGCGCTCAAAAAGCGCCGCCGCGAATAGCCTTTCGGTCTTTCGCGGTCGACGTCTCTTTATCGACGGGGAAACGGGAAATCTTTAGCCCTTGTGTGCGGGCCGGAGCGGAATGAACGTCAGCGCGTGAGCGGCTTCGCTTGTTCCATCGACGATGCGCGCACGAACTTGCCCGCGCCCAGATGGTGAATCGTGTGCAGCGGCTGATTCGATTCGTCGATGAACCAGTGCCCATCGACGAACACACGCTCATCGGCTGCGGCCGCGACGACTTCCGCAAAACAGGTGTCGTAGGCGTCTTCCGTGTGCTTCTCGTCGATGAGCTTGCATTCGAGCCACGCCGCACAGTTCGTCTCGATGAGCGGCAGGCCGAGCACCGGACCTTCGACTGTCTCGATGCCGAAGGCTTCGAACTTGTCGATCTCGCGCCCGCTCGTCGTGCCGACCGCGTAAGCGAGATCGATCATCGCCGCACCCGGCACGATGAGGCCGAACGTGCCGCTCGCGGCGGCCAGTTCGCGCGTATAGGTGTGCTTGTCGATCACGACGGCGATACGCGGCGGCGTGAACTCCACCGGCATCGACCATGCGGCGGCCATCACGTTGCGGCGTCCGCCATGCGCGCTGGTGACGAGGACGGTCGGACCGTGATTGATGAGACGGCTGGCGTGCTCCAGCCTGACGGGACGAAAGTGGCTCATGGTTTTATGGATGCAAAGGACAATTCGCGTGATTGTATGCGGTGTTCAAAATGCGCGTGCCGACGCACGGCAGCATTCACTATCCGATCGCCCGTGTCTCGCAGTCTGCGAATCGTGCTTGACAGACGCTCTTACGATATATATCTTTAGATATGTTTTACGACATATCTGGAGTGTTCCTATGAAATCCCGTTGCTTTCAACGCGCGCGTGAAGCCGGTTTCCGCGCATTCGGATCTGCATTTTCCTTCGACGCCCCCGAGTGGGCCGAGCGCTCGATCTTCGAACGCTGGGGCATGATCGGCCGTCATCGGCATGGTGGCGGCGGTCGCTTCGGCGGCGGTCCCGGTGGAATGGGCGGCATGGGTGGATTCGGCGGCGAAGACGGCATGCCGCGCGGCCGCAAGTTCTCGTCCGACGATCTGCAACTGCTGCTGCTCGCGATGCTCGCCGAAGCGCCGCGTCATGGTTATGAACTCATCAAGGCTCTGGAAGACCGCTCGAACGGTTTTTACGCGCCGAGCCCCGGCATGGTCTATCCGGCGCTCACGTATCTGGAAGAGCTGGGCTATGCGACCGTCGAACTGGAAGGCAATCGCAAGCGCTATGCGCTCTCGGATGCGGGCCGCGACTATCTCGCATCGAACCGCGAACGCGTGGACATCATGCTCGCTAAGCTCACGCATTTCGCACGCAAAATGGATCTCGTGCGCCGCGCCTATATGGGCGAGGAAGTCGATGACACCGCCGCCGACAGCGGCTGGGCGCCCGAACTGATCGCCGCGCGCCGTGCGCTGAAGAAAGCGCTGCTCTTGCGCACCGACGCATCGCAGGACGAGCAACGTCGCATCGCCGCGATCCTTGCGCGCGCGACGGCTGAAATCGAACAAAACCCCGCGCCGAAGCAGGCGTAAGAAGGAGCCATACACGATGACAGATCCCATTCTGCAAGACCGGCCCGATCTCGAAGTCACGCGCGTACGCCACCCGCTCAAGTTTCGCCTGGTGCAAGTCACGCGCGTAGAGGCGCTCAATCCGTATCTCGTGCGCGTGACCTTCACGGGCGACTCGCTCGAAGATTTCGTCAGCGCCTCTTTCGACGATCACGTGAAGCTGTTCTTCCCGCATCCCGGCGAGGCGATGCCCGCGCTTCCGCAAGCCGGTCCCGACGGTCCCACGTTCGATCCTTCGAAGCCGCGTCCTATCGCGCGCGATTTCACGCCACGTCGCTTCGACCGTGAAGCGCGCGAGCTCGATATCGAATTCGCGCTGCACGAAGCCGGCCCCGCGACGGCATGGGCCGCGCAAGCCGCGCCGGGTCAATATCTCGGCATCGGCGGACCGCGTGGATCGTTCGTGATTCCGACGCAGTTCGACTGGCATCTGATGATCGGCGATGAAACAGCGCTGCCTGCCATCGCGCGGCGTCTGGAAGAACTGCCCGAAGGCACGCGCGTCGCGACGCTCATCGAAGTCGCCGATCAATCCGCGCGCATCGAATTCAATACGCGCGCGGACCTCTACGCGCAATGGCGCTATCGCAACGAGAGCGAGCATCCCGGCGGCGCGCTGCTGCTCGCGTTGCGCGAAACCTATGTGCCCGATGGCGAAGGCTATGTGTGGGCCGCGGGCGAAGCCACGCTGATGCGCGCGGTCCGCAAGCTGCTATGCGATGAACGCGGCGTCGACAAGAAGCGCATTCGTGCATCCGCTTACTGGAAGCGCGGCGAGCAAGGCGTGCACGAGACGATCGACGGTTGATCTCAGGCGATGCGCGTCCATCGGCCATACTTCGCGACTTCTTTCTCGTCGAACGAGAAGCCGAGGCCGGGCGCATCGTGCAGCTTCACGCGGCCATCGCTATGCGATAACTGCCGGTCGATCAGCCTGCGGAAGTTCAGCACCTGATCGTCCCAGAAGAATTCGACATAGCGCGCATTCGGCGTCGCGGCAACGAGCGGCGCATGCAGATCGTGGAACCAGTGCGGGCACATCACGACGCCATGACTCGCAGCCGTCGCCGCGATCTTGCGCCATTCGGTAATGCCGCCGCACACGGCCGCATCCGTTTGCAGAATCGCGGCCGCGCCCTTGTCGAGCAGTTCCTTGTGATACCAGCGGCCATAGCCGATCTCGCCTGTCGCGATCGGAATGCGCGTCGCTTTGGCGAGACGCGCATGATTGTCGACATCGTCGGGCGAGAAAGGCTCTTCGATGAAGTACGGATCGTATTGCTCGAAGCGCCTCACGTGTTGCAGCGCCTGCGTGACATCGGTCCAGCCGTTGTTCATGTCGATCATGAGTTCGACGTCCGGCCCCACTGCTTCGCGCGCGGCCTTCACGCGACGTTCCTCTTCCTGCGGCGAGAGTCTGCCGCCCTTCATCTTCACCGCGCGAAAACCCTTCTCGACATAGCTTGCCATTTCCTCGCCGAGTTTCTCCGGCGTTTTGCCTTCGAGGTAATAACCGCCGCTCGCATAAGCGGGCACCGTGTCGAGCCGATGCGCGCCGAGATACTTGTGCAGCGCCAGTTCGTGCGTGCGCGCGTTCAGATCCCAGAGCGCGATATCGAGAATGCTCAGCGCGCGCATCACGGTGCCCGCGCGGCCTTGCAGAAGCGCTTCGTCGTACATCGCCTGCCACAGTCCTTCGACCGCATACGAGTCCTTGCCGATCAACACAGGCGCGAGCAATTGCTCGACGGCCACCGTCAGCAACTCGCCCGCCGCGCTGCCGATATAGCAAAAGCCGATGCCTTCGACGCCATCCGTCGAGCGGACCTTGACGAGACCATAGTGACGCGTCGAAACAGTGCGAGTGGAAAACGACGTGACGCGATCGAGCGGCACTACGGCCGCGCAAACCGTAATCGATTCGATGATGGGCATAACTTCGTCTCCGTGATTTTCAAGTCATTGCGAATGCAATCAGTTTGATGGCACGCATGCGCAAGAGGAAGTATCCTTTGGCTTCTTCAAACCCAAATATTTTTATCGATGGACTCGCGCTATCTGCAGAGTTTCGTGTTCGTCGTCGAGCTCGGCTCTATTGCCGAAGCGGCGCGCAGACTCGATCTCACGCCGGCCGCCGTCGCTCAACGGGTGAAGATGCTGGAAGCCGAACTCGGCACGACACTCGTGCGCCGCTCAGGCCGCACGGTCGGTGCGACGGAGGCTGGCGAGCGCATTCTGGCGCGTGCGCGAGCCGTGCTGCACGATATCCGCGACCTGCGCGCGGACATCGACAATACGGAACAACTGGGCGGTCAATTGCGTCTCGGCGGCATGGCGACGATGATGGCGGGCCTCATCCCCGATGCGCTCGCGGTGCTGCTGAATCGTCATCCGCAGATGGACTTTTATCTGGAGCCGGGCACGTCGCTCGACCTCTATCGCAAAGTGACGAGCGGCGATCTCGACGCCGCCGTGATCGCGCAGCCGCTTTTCAATCTGCCGAAGAGTTGCGACTGGCATACGTTCAGAAAGGAAGCGCTGGTTCTTCTAACGCCCGCTTCGATGCACGTTACCGATGTGCATGCCACGCTGCAAACAGAGCCGTTCGTGCGTTATGACCGCAATGTCGTCGGCGGACAGCTTGCGGATGCTTATCTGCGGCAACATGGCATCAAGCCACATCAACGTTGCGAGCTGGATGGCCTCGCCGCCATCGCGACGCTGGTCGATCGCGGGCTTGGCGTATCGCTGATACCGGATTGGGCATCGCACGAATCGGGCGGACTATCCTTGAAGAAGTGGGCGTTGCCGCATGCCGCACCGAAGCGTCTCGTCGGTTTGCTATGGGGACGATCATCCGCGCGATTGCGCCTCGTGCAAGCGTTTCTTGCTGCCGCCGAGTCTATCGGACGGAATTGAAAACGCGATGAACCATCAGCGCCGGTTGCTTCCGGAAACAAATATTTCTATGGTTTGAAGGAAGCGCCACACGCAATCAAAGCCCGCGTAAAGCCGCGATAATCGAAGCACGGATACATTCAACGCTCATCAAACGGTAGTGCGACCATGACCGACACGTTCAAGAAAAAAGCCAGCGTAGAAGCAGCGCAACCGAAGGGTCTGCGCAAATCGCTGACGAGCTATGGAGACAACGGCTTCTCGCTGTTCCTGCGCAAAGCGTTCATCAAGGGCGCGGGTTATACAGATAGTGCGCTCGATCGCCCGGTGATCGGCATCGTCAACACGGGCAGCGCGTATAACCCGTGTCACGGCAATGCGCCGCAACTGATCGAAGCTATAAAGCGCGGCGTGATGCTGGCTGGCGGCTTGCCGATGGATTTTCCGACGATATCGATCGCCGAATCGTTCTCGCAACCGACGAGCATGTACTTGCGCAATCTGATGTCGATCGACACGGAAGAGATGATCCGCGCCCAGCCGATGGACGCGGTCGTACTGATCGGCGGATGCGACAAGACCGTGCCCGCGCAGCTGATGGGCGCGGCATCGGCTGGCATTCCCGCGATTCAACTCATCACAGGCTCGATGCTCACGGGCGCGCATCGCGGTGAGCGCGTCGGCGCATGCACCGATTGCCGCCGCTACTGGGGCCGTTTTCGTGCGGAAGAAATAGACGAAGCGGAAATCGCGGCCGTGAACAATCAGCTCGTCGCAAGCGTGGGCACCTGCTCCGTGATGGGCACGGCGAGCACGATGGCGTGTATCGCCGAAGCGCTCGGCATGACGATGCCCGGCGGTGCATCGCCGCCCGCGGTCACATCGGATCGCATGCGCATCGCCGAACTCACGGGCACGCAAGCGGTGCAGATGGCGCGCGATAACCTCACCATCGACAAGATCCTCACGAACGAGGCATTCGAAAACGCGATGCGCGTGCTGCTCGCGATCGGCGGCTCGACGAACGGCATCGTGCATCTCACCGCGATCGCCGGACGCATGGGCTATGACGTCGATCTGAAGGCACTCGATCGCATGGGACGCGAGACGCCTGTGCTCGTCGATCTGAAGCCGTCCGGGTCGCATTACATGGAGGACTTTCACAAGGCCGGCGGCATGGCCACGCTTTTGCGCGAATTGAAACCGCTTCTGAATCTGAATACATTGACGGTAACCGGGCGCACGCTCGGGGAAGAAATCGAAGCGGCGGGTCCGGCATTCGAGCAGGACGTCGTGCGTGCCTTCGACAAGCCGATCTATCCGCAAGGCGGCATCGCGGTGCTCGAAGGCAATCTCGCGCCGGGTGGCGCGATCATCAAGCAATCCGCGGCGAATGCCGAGTTGATGGAGCATGAAGGCCGCGCGGTCGTGTTCGAGAATGGCGCGGATCTCGCGGCGCGCATCGATTCCGACGATCTCGACGTCACCCCCGACGATATCCTCGTGCTGAAGAACATCGGCCCCAAAGGCGCACCTGGCATGCCAGAAGCCGGCTATATCCCGATTCCGCGCAAGCTCGCGGTGAAGGGCGTGAAGGATATCGTGCGCATCTCCGATGGGCGCATGAGCGGCACCGCATTCGGCACCATCGTTCTGCATGTGACGCCTGAATCTGCGGTGGGCGGGCCGCTCGCGCACGTTCGAACCGGCGACCGCATTCGCCTGAGCGTATCGAAGCGCGAGATCACTCTGCTCGTCAGCGACGAAGAACTCGCCGCGCGTGCGAGCGCATCGCCGGTTAGCGTGCCGAGCGCGGATCGCGGTTATCAAAAGCTGTTTTACGACACGGTGACGCAAGCGGACAAGGGCGTCGATTTCGATTTCCTGCGCGCGACGACGACGCGTGGTGTGATTCCTCGGTCATGATCGTGCGCGTATGAATGAATTCAATATCACTCATGCAACATGCCGATGCGCGCGCTTCGCTTTAAGATAACCACTTCATCATGACCGGCCCTATGCGCCAGGAGCGGCAGGTGCTTTTATTGAAACGTGGACATGGCGCAGCGCTGTGCATGACCTGCGCGTTGTCGTTCGGACCGATATACGCTTTCGCGGCCGCGCCGCGCGCTGGCCATACGGCGAGTGCTGTCGAAACCGCGAGCGGTGCAGCGGCGCACGGCATCATGTCCGCCGATGCGCTTCCGCCGGACTTCGCTGGCGACGATCCCGAGCACGTCCGCGACGCGCTCGCGGGTCACCCTGCCCCAGGACAGCCGGTCTCGATCACGAACCGCGTCCGGGCATTTCTGTCGCGTCCATTTCGAAAAACGGAGCAAGGCGCCTCCGCGGCTGCGAGCGCGAGTCAAACTCGCGAGCAGGCCGATCGCACGTTCACGTTCGTCATTCCGGTTTCGTACGGGGTGCGCTACCTGTCGAAAAAGAAAGTGCTTTCGGTGAACGTCTCGCTGGCGGCGCCCGAAAGTCCCGACGCGATTCTGCTCAAGCAGACTGTGAAGGGACAAAGCGGCCGTAAGCTCGTCGTCGCGCCCGAGGCCAAGGCGAAGGGATTCGTTCAGAACTTCGACGTCATTCAGTTGAAGCCGGAAAACGGCATCAAGACGACCGTCAACGGTCGGATCATGCTCCCGAGTTTCGATCACGAGCATGGCAGCGGCGACTTCGCGATCGTGCTCATCTGCTCGCTCGCGCCGCCCTATCTGACCGATGATGTCGAGCACAGCGCGCCCACCGACGAAGAACCCACCGACATCACGCGCAGGACATCGACATTGAATGGAAGGGTCGACGCTGCGTGGCTCATCGATCGCAAGGAAGGCACGATCATCACGAAGCGGCTGCACCTCGTGAAATAGGCCGTCGTTTCGATCTTTCGAATGCGACGAAGTAGACAACCTCGTCTACTATCGCAGGCAAGGCTGCCCGATTCCCGGACGCCCGTGCGAAACCAATGCGGTCGGAACGACTACAATCGGTGTGCGAACACGCGCAGGGCTATTCATCAGATGCGCGTCATATGCGAATAAGCCCCTGAAACAGGGCGCTTTCCGACGCAAGGCGTGATCGCGCCGCACACGATGTCGTGCCGGGTCGTGCGGAAATGGCGTCACGCGGAGAACCTGAATGCCCGCCAGATTGAATGCGGTTCGCAAGACCGGACGCATGGTCAGTCGCCGGCTGATGCGACGCAACAGCACCGCCGCGATGCGCTTCGCCGATTCGTTTTCGCGCTTTCCGGCGCTCGCCGGCCTCATCGGCACAGCTATCGCCATTTCCATGGCCGTGTTGTCGTTTGCCGCGCTATGGCAGGGACGCGCGCAGGCGCTGCAAAACGCGCACCAGGCAGCGGCCAACCTCGTCGCCACGTTGAGCGCCGATATCGCACGCAATGTCGAATCGAGCGATCTGTCGCTGCGCACCATCGTCAGCGGCACGCAAAATCCCGCCGTGATGGCGCTGCCTCCCGATCTGCGCAAGCTCGTCCTCTTCGACGGCGCCACCGGCACGAACTTCGTCGGCGGCGCATTCGTGATGAATCGCGAAGGACGTATCGTCGTCGAACGAGAACCTTCAGAGCATGCCGACCTGCTCTTCGACGATCGTGACTACTTCAAGGTTCACGCCGAGCATCCCGACGCTGGCCTCTTCATTTCCGGACCGTACATATCCCGGCTGCGCAAAGGCACGGCTTCGCTCGCGCTGAGCAGGCGCATCGACGCACCGGATGGCTCGTTCGCAGGCGTCGCCGTGATCGCGTTGAACGTCGCGTATTTCAACAACCTGCTTTCGCGCGTGAACGTCGGCAAGTCGGGCTCGGTGTTCATCGTGCAGCAGGACGGCGTAATGATCGCCCGCAAGCCCGCATTGCCCTCTGACGTAGCCGGATACGTCGCCAGATCGCCAACCTTCGCTGCGATGCGGGACGCGCCGTCCGGCTCTTATCTCTCGCGATCGCCGATCGACGGTGTGCGGCGACTCTACACCTTCCAGCATGTGCCGGGCACCCAGCTTATCGCGGCGGTCGCGCCTGCCGAGGATGAAGTGCTCGCGGCCTGGCGCGAGCGCAGCATCGTCATCGGCGGATTGACCATGATGTTCGGCGGCGGCTTTGTCGTCATCTCCTGGCTGCTCGCAATCTCGCTGCGGTCGCGGGCGATCGCGCAAGAGAAGCTGCAACGGCTCGCAGGTACCGATTCGCTCACCGGCCTGTGCAACCGCCGCGCGCTGGACCGCCGGCTCGACGAGGAATGGCGACGTGCCCGCCGCGCCGATCAACCGTTATCCGCTTTGTTCGTCGACGTCGACTACTTCAAGCTCTATAACGACACCTACGGTCACGCGATGGGCGACGATGCGCTCGTCGCGGTGGCCGATTGCATACAGAATTCCGCGAAGCGGCCCGGCGATATCGTCGCGCGCTATGGCGGCGAGGAATTCGTGGTCGTGCTGCCGGGCGCCGAAGCGAGCGGCGCACTCACGTTCGCCGAGCGTCTTCGTGAGAGAGTCGAACAACTCGACATTGCCAACAGCGCCGCGCCCAAGGGCGTGCTGACGATCAGCATCGGCATCGCAACCGCCTCGCCGCGTCAGATCGCGGACGCGCTCAAGCTGCTCAACAGTGCCGACTCCGCGCTTTATCTCGCCAAACGCACCGGACGCAATCGCGCGATCCACGAAGACAGCGTCGCGGGCGGCGAGCCGTAGCGCGAGGCTCCGCATTGTCGCGCGTATGATGCATCGTGGATGCAATCGTGCGTTATGTATGCCGCATGCCAACCGCATTCGAGCGAATTCAGAACAGAAGGAGACAATCCGATGACCGCATCCACCGCCGTATTCGCGATTCTGTTCTCGCTGCTTTTGGGCGCGATGATTCCCGGCCCGAGTTTCGTGATCGTGGCCCGCAACTCGATCGGCATATCGCGCGCCGATGGTCTCGCGACCGCGCTCGGCATGGGCGTCGGCGGCATCTTCTTTGGCGGCATCGCTCTCGCGGGGCTCTATACGCTGCTCGTCGCCGTCGAGTGGCTCTACATCGCGCTCAAGATCGCGGGCGGCCTGTATCTGATCTACATTGCGTCGAAGATCTGGCGCGGCGCCGCGAAGCCCATGCAGATCCCGACGCAAGACGACGCGCCGACGCTCACGACGAGCGCGCGCAAATCGTTCTGGCTCGGCCTCACGACGCAACTGAGCAATCCAAAGACCGCCATCTGGTACGGAAGCATCTTCGCGGCGCTTCTGCCGCAACATCCTCCGCTGTGGTGCTACTTCGTGCTGCCGCCGATGGTCTTCGCGATCGAGACGGGCTGGTACACCGTCGTCGCTCTGGGTTTCTCCAGCAAGGGTCCGCGCGAGATGTATCTGCGCGCGAGGAAATGGATCGATCGCATCGCCGCGAGCGTGATCGCCATGCTCGGTCTGCGGCTCATACTCACCGCGGGCAGAACCGGTCTGTAATTCCGCATGCAAAAGACATAAGGCGAAAGACAAAAGGCCGGACGCGCCGCGAGGCACGTCCGGCCTTCTCACTGACAGGAGCGATGCTCCAGCATCACAGCGGATGCAGCTTGCCGTCGAGGTCCATCGTCCACTGTGATCCGTCCTTGAATGTCAGCACGCCGCTTTGAGCGTCGATATGAGTCGGCCTGCCGGCTGGCTCCTTCTTGTCGCCTCCGATGATCCGGGACATCTCGGCAGAGGACAGTTTCTGGGCATGTTGCAGATCGTCGAGCTTCAGGTTCGCCATGGCGTTTCTCCTTGCGGTGCGTAAGCGGGAGTTCATTAGAATCGAATCGAGCGTGGAGGCGCTCGCTCAGTCTTTTGCATTGTGTATGCCAACGCTCGGGCATAAGGCTTCGAAGCCTGCCGCGCCTTATGCCGTGGGCTTGCGGCATGCAAAACGCGTCAACCATCGACGCAGCAAGTCAGATGCTGACCAACACACGAGGCACGGCACTGTCGGCGTCGCGACGACATCTCACATCCTTTCGTTTCGCCAACACAAACGCCGCTCGCGGTCTTTGGCTCAGGACTTGCTTTTATCCGCGCTCACGCAACCGGCGATACGACCGGAACTTGCACAAGGAGGAGATGATGCAAGACGATGTCCGCGAGATCGCGGCGACCCCCGATGAACGAGAGAGCGGCTGGCTGATCCCGTCGATCCGCAAGGCCCACGAGCGGTCGGAGACATTCGGCCTGAACGCATCGACTCGTCCCGATTACGACGTGCTCACCGATGGCGACTTGCTGCTCAAGCTCGAGCAGAACCGTGTGCTATGCGCACACGCGACACCGGTGATGGAAACCCTGCGTGAACAAATCGTCAACACGCAGAGCATGATCGTGTTGACCGACGCTCAAGGCCTCATTCTCCATTCCACCGGCGACGACGACTTCCTGGCACGCGCAGAGAAAGTCGCGCTTATAGCCGGCGCGAACTGGGCCGAGGAACGACAAGGCACCAATGCGATCGGCACGGCGATCGCTGAATGCTCACCGACCGTCGTGCATGGCGATCAGCACTATCTCGCGGCCAATCGCTTTCTCACGTGCTCCAGCGTGCCGATCCTCGATCCTTATGGCGATCTGATCGGCGTGCTGGATGTCACCGGCGATCATCGAAGCTACCATCGCCACACGATGGCGCTCGCCCGCATGTCGGTACAGATGATCGAAAACCATCTGTTTTCCAGCACTTTTCAGGGCATGCTGCAGATCGCGTTCCATAGCCGCCCCGAGTTTCTCGGCACGCTGATGGAGGGCATCATGGCCTTCACCTGCGATGGCCGCTTTCTCTCCGCCAATCGCAGTGCGCAGTTTCAGTTCGGCCTGCCGCTCTCGGCGTTGCGCGCGCATACGCTTTCATCGCTCTTCGGACTGACGAGCGCGCAACTGATCGATCGTTCGCAGGCGAGCCGCGCGCCGCATATTCCGCTGGACCTGAACAACGGCGCCGTCGTGTGCGCGCGCGTGCGCCTGAACCGCGCTCCGATCGCCGGCATGGCGGCCACGCCCGTGGCGATCAAACCCGCGCCGCGCGCATCCGTTGCGATCGATACGTCATCGAAACTCGCGTCACTAGATACGGGCGATCCCAGAGTGGCCGCGGTGATCAGCAAGGTACGCAAGGTTATCGGCAAGGACATACCGATACTCGTCACAGGCGAAACGGGCACCGGCAAGGAGTTGCTCGCGCAGGCGATTCACAGCGATTCACCGCGTCGCGCGGGGCCATTCGTCGCGGTGAACTGCGCATCGATTCCGGAGAACCTGATCGAGTCGGAGCTCTTCGGTTATGAGGAAGGCGCGTTCACCGGCGCACGACGCAAGGGCGCGGCCGGCAAGCTGCTGCAGGCGAATGGCGGCACGCTGTTTCTCGACGAAATCGGCGACATGCCCTATCCATTGCAGGTGCGCCTGCTGCGCGTGCTGCAGGAGCGCGTCGTCGATCCACTCGGTTCCAGCAAGTCGATACCGGTCGATGTGGCCATCATCTGCGCGACGCACCGCAATTTACGAGAGATGATCGAGCAGAACAGCTTTCGCGAAGACTTGTACTACCGCCTGAATGGACTCGTCGTCAAGCTGCCGCCATTGCGCGAGCGCACCGACCTCGCGACCGTGATCACGAAGATGCTGCAGGCTGTGAGCACCGACGAAGCGTGCGGCATGCGCCTGTCCATCGACGATGAAGTGATGACGCTCTTCGAGCGTTACGCGTGGCCCGGCAACTTCCGGCAGCTGTGCAATCTGCTGCGCACCGCGGCCGCGATGGTGGACGACGATGGCTGCATTCGTCGGGAACATCTTCCGGAAGACTTCTTCGAAGAGCCCCTCGGCAATGTACAAACCATGTCTGAAGCGTACCCTTCATCGACGCTCGCTTCGGGACGACTACAGGAAGTCACGGCATCCGTGATCGCAGCCGCGCTCGCGCGCCATCGTGGCAACGTATCCGCCGCCGCGCGCGCGCTCGGCGTTTCGCGCAACACGATCTATCGCAAGATGCCCGCTTGTTCACCGATGGAGCAATGAGTTGTTCCATGCGGTGTTCCACTTCGATACACCCCTGTCACGAAGAGGCACAGCGCGGCACATCGGCCACGCATCTTCGAAATTGAACTGAAAGGCAGAAGCGTGCACATGCACTGTCTTTTCATCGAAGGCACAGAGCTTGCATTTTCGACGTCCGATTGCGAACGCTTCGCGATCCAACTCGAACATCACCCAAGGAGATGAACATGCAATGGACGACACCTGCCTTCACCGATCTTCGCTTCGGCTTCGAGATCACGATGTATATCGCCACACGCTGATGCTTCGATGATGCAAGCCCGGGTTGCATCGCACCCGGGCCTGCCCTTCTTTCTCCGTCCCACATGAATCCAACGACCGCGCATGCGGGCGCACCCACGCGCCCGCGTTTGCGTGCGCCTCTGAAGCTGCATTGGCATGCGGACATGAGCACGTGTGAAATCGTGCATCCGAGCGGCAGCGTCGAACTCAATCGCAGCGCCGGCGAAATACTCGCGCGCTGTGATGGCACGCGCGAACTCGACGACATCATCGGCGAGCTCGAAGTGCGCTTCGGCATGGAGGGGCTCGCAGTCGACGTGTATCGCTTCATCGATGAAGCGCGACGTCTCGGCTGGCTCGACTGAACTCGCGTTGTCACATCGGGCAACACGTCAAACGTCCCACTGCTCCACGATGCAACACCCAATCATCAACACCACATGCGTCCTCGCGCGCAGTGCTCGTGCATGAGATCCGCATGCAGCAAGGCACTCGCGTGCGTGAATGGTCAATGGCATATGACTTGCCTTGAAGATGCCGCAACCGTTTCGCATCGCTATCGAGATTCAAAAAGAAGTTGCATCGACAATACCCAGGAGACAACGATGAAGATTCGCTTCAGTCCGGCAATGCGCATCGCGGCCATTGCAGCAGGCGCCGTTGCCGCATTCAGCGTAGCGCAGCATCAGGCCATCGCGGCGAGCACCACGCCGACGCAGTATCCGGATGTCAGCTATGAGCGTCTCGCGAGTGCGCAGGAAGATCCAGGCTGGCTCACGTACTACCGCACGTATAACGGTCACGGGCATTCGCCGCTCAAGCAGATCGACACCAGCAATGTGAAGAACCTGAAGCAGGTATGGAGCTACAAGTTTCCGAAGGACTTGCAGCAGGGTTTCGAAGCGACGCCCATCGTCAACGGGCGCTTTCTTTTCGTGACGACGCCCAAGGACAACGTTTATGCATTCGATGCCGCGACGGGCAAGCAGCTCTGGAAATACGAGCCGAATCTCGATGCGAGATCATTCAAGACCGCATGTTGCGATGTGGTCAATCGCGGCGTCGCGTTATACGGAAAGAATGTCTATGTCGCGATGTTGAGCGGCGAAGTAGCGGCACTCGATGCGCAAACAGGCGCGCTCGTGTGGAAGAAGGCGATGTTCGATCCGGGCGTCGGCTATGCGTTCTCGCTTGCACCGCTCGCACTCGATGGCGCACTCGTCGTCGGCAGCTCGGGCGGCGAATATGGCGCGCGCGGCTTCATCGCGGCACTCGATCCCAATGACGGCAAGGTTCTCTGGAAGCGCTATACGGTGCCTGGCGCGAAGGAACCCGGCGGCAATACATGGCCCGACGGCATGCAGGAACATGGCGGCGCGCCCGCATGGCTCACCGGCACATACGACGCGGCGAGCAAGACGCTTTATTGGGGCGTCGGCAATCCGGGACCGTGGCTCGCCGATCTTCGTCCCGGCGACAATCTCTATTCCGATTCCCTGCTCGCGCTCGATCCGAAGACGGGCGACCTCAAGTGGCACTATCAATACACGGCCCATGACACGTGGGACTATGACGGCGTGAACACGCCTGTGCTCGCGAACATCAAGTATCAGGGCAAGGACTACGACGCGATCATTCATGCTGACCGCAACGGCTTTTTCCATGCGATCGATCGCAGCAACGGCAAGCTGATCTATGCGCGGCCCTTCGTCACCGCGACATCGGTCACGGGTTATACGGACGATGGCAAGCCGATTCAGGATGCAGCCAAGTATCCGAAGACTGGCACGACCATCGAAACATGTCCCAGCTTCCTGGGCGGCAAGAACTGGTGGTCCGTGTCATACGATCCGCAAACGCATCTCGCGATCGTGCCGGCCCTGCATGCGTGCATGTCCTTGTCGGGCAAGTCGGTGAATTACATGGAAGGTCTGCCTTATCTCGGCGAAGGCTTCGAGATCAAGCCCGAGCCGGGCAGCAAGGGTTATGGCGAATTGCAAGCCATCGATGTCGATACAGGCAAGAAGGTCTGGAGTCACTGGAGCAAGCTGCCCTGGAACGGCGGCGTCGCGACGACGGCGGGCGGTCTCGCATTCAGCGGCTCGCTCGATGGCCATCTCTATGCGTTCGATGAAAAGACCGGCAAGGTCTTGTGGCAAAGCCCCAAGCTCGCGAGCGGCATCATCGCGCAGCCTTCGGTGTATGAGATCGATGGCAAGGAATACGTCGCCATTCTCGCGGGCTATGGCGGCGCGAATCCGATCTGGGGCGGACCGATGGCGAAAGCCGCGGACAAGGTCCCGCGCGGCGGCACGCTCTATGTGTTCGCGCTGAATCGCACCTGACCCAATCTGATCGGACCGCAAGCTCGCGTCATCGCGCGCTTGCGGTGCTCACTGTCATCACCGGACGCATCGACATGAACCATCCTCTCAACTCCATTCGCGCGGCGGGCATGCTGGCCGCATGCATCGCGCTCGCGCCATCGGCCTCCGATGCCGCGGTGAAGATCTGCACGTTTCCCGGCAGCCCGTCGGCGGCGCTGGATCGCAGCGTCGCGCAGGCAGTCTTCGCCCGCGCCAACATCGCGGCGACGATCGTTTCAAACGGCATCGGCGAGGGCGACGACGACGGCGTGTCGCTCACGGAACTCGACAAGACACTCGCGCGCGATTGCGACGTGATTGCGGGCTTTCCACGTTCCACCGTCGCCGATGCATCCGGCGGCAAGATGCAATTCTCGCGCGGCTATCTGCGCGCGGGCTATGTCAGCATCGAAGCGCCCGGCGCGGAGCTTAAGGAAGCCGCGAAGCGCACGATCGCCGCGACCTATGCGAGCCCGGCACAACTGATCGCCGTGCAACAACACGACGTGACGCTCGATCTGGAGAACACGTCGGCGTCGACGGTGGAAGCTGTGGCGAACGGACGCGCGCAACGCGCGATCGTATGGTATCCCGCGGTCGTCGCGTATCGCGTGGCGCATCCCGAGCGCAGCTTCACGGTCGCAACCGCCGATTCACCGTATGCGGACTGGCAACTGACCTTCGCGTTCGGCGAAAGGACCGCCGCATTGCGCACGCGCATCGACGATGCGCTCACGTCGATGACCAACGACGGCCGCTTGCAGACGCTGACGAAACAATGGGCCTTGCCTTCGCAAACCGCGTCGGCAATGCGCTATCTCGACGAGCCATCGCACGCATCGTCCGCGCATGCGGGGATCATGCTCGCGGATGCCAACGCAACGCGCGCAGGCCGCTTCATCAAGGTCGCGAATGAGGGTGGCGTCGAGCCGCCGTCGTTCGAACAGGCGCAAACCACGCACGGCAAGACGCTTTATTCGAGTTCGTGCGCGAAGTGCCACGGCGCGCAGCTTCAGGGTGTGACCGCGCCCGCATTGCAAGGTCCTGCATTCGCGCCGCCGTCGAATTCGCACCTGACTGTCGGCGGCATTTTCACTTACATGACGACCAACATGCCCGCGGATCGTCCCGGCAAGATGAAAGACCAGGACTATGCCGACATCATGGCCTTCCTGTTGATGTCGAACGGCTACAAGCCCGGCGGAGCGAAAATGACGGCGGACAGCGCACGTGCGTCGAAACTGCCGCTCAACGCCGGGCCTGCCCGATGAGTTCGCCACGCACACGCCGGTCGCGCAACTTTAAATACGTCACAACGTGATATATACTTGAGTTGTCGCGCGGGCGGATCGACTTGGGGCCGCAGCGCGGCGCAATGCGCAAGTCAGCCGGTTCCAGCCGGCGGGAGGCCAGCGTCGTGCTTATCAATAACGAGTTTGAAATCGGCTATCTTGTCGTCGTTTTCGCTTTGCTCGGCGTCATCCTGATCGGCGCGCTGCTCACGGCGCTGCATCTGGATCGCTGGCATCCGAAGCTCATCAGCGCAGCCATCGGGGCGCTACTCGGGCTTGCGCTGATCGAAGCGGTGCCGATGCTTACCTGACGACACACCCTGACGCTTCGTCGAGACTTCGGTACGTCGCGGCACAAGGGCGGCAGCATGCTCGGCAACACGGAGCATGCGTGCCGCCTTGTTTCTTTTCATCCCTCACATCTTTCATCTCGCGCCGTGCGCATTGGCATAATGCAGCACGAGCACGCGCATGGGTCGCGTCTTCGCCGATCATTCCGCTTCATCACCGAACGAAACCGCATGACAGCGATCACTCGCACGCGACGACGCGTACGCGCCTTCTTCGGCGCACCGGAAGCAAGACGCCTCCTTCGTACGCTGATGAGTTGCGCGATCAGCTACGCCGCCGCGCGGCTCGCGGCGCTTCCGGAAGGCTATTGGGCGCTCATCACGACGCTCGTCATCGTCACGCAACCGAGCCTCACGCAAGCCGTCGATACCGCTCGCGATCAGATCATCGGCGCGTTTATCGGTGCGGTAACGGGCGTGCTCGGTATCGTCGCGATGGAACGCGGCGCGCCGCCGCTCGCGGTTTTCTCCGTCGCGCTCCTGCCGCTTGCTGCGCTGAGCGCCAAACGTCCCGCGTTCAGGCTTGCGTGTGTGACGCTCGTGATCGTCGTGCTGATTCCGGCAGGACCAGGCTCGCCTTTCGAACGGCCCATGCATCGCGTGCTGGAGATTCTGATCGGGGCGGCGTCGTCGTTCGTCGTGGCGGCGCTCTGGCCGAATCGCGCGCTCACGTCGGCACATGCCAGCGTCGCCGATACGTTGAAAAGCATCGGTCAGTTGATCGGGCTGTATCTATCGGGCGAACAGGACGAAGCGCGCGCGACGCGCCTCGAAAAGCAAAGCACGGACGCGCAAAAAGCGTTCGACGATGCGTTGAAGGAAGCCGAGCGCGAGCACATCATCGTGCTCGTGCAGAATCGCCGCTCGGATGCCATCGACAAGGCCGCGCCTTTTCTGCGGCGTCTGCATAGCGATGCGATCTTTCTCGCGAAGGCGGTGTCGCGTCTCGATCGCGATGTTTGCGCGGCGCGGCTCGGCGCTACGGGCCGCGAATTGCAATCGTTGTTCGAGACGCTCGCAAGCGTGCTTGCATCGAATCGTCAGGACGATACCAAACTCGCGCGCGCACGCTCCGCCGTGATCGAGCTCAAGAGCATGCTCGCGAAGCAGGAGGCGACGCATGGCGCGCAGGAAGTGGCGCAGTTTGTCGTCGGCCTGATCGTCGCGGATCTCGATGCGTTGATCGCGACGATCTATCCGCTCAAGGAGTCATCGGCCTAGCGTGAAAGACCCCGCGCATCGATCGGCCATATTTCCGTCACGCGGCCATTGCGATGGCACACGTACTCGTCATAGAGATTCACGGTCGGATCGCAATGTCCGGGCGGCAACAGAATGCGTTTGCCCACCAGTCCCGCGAAGTCGCCATCTGACTCGTGCTGTGCTTGCAGCATGCCGTGTTCGTCGTTAGCGGAGATATAGGTCAGCGCCGGCGCGCCCTTCGCGTCGAGCCAATGCACGCTGCGCGGCAAGCCTGAATCCACTGCGAGCCCTTTGAGGCCGACATCGCACACGGCCATGCCGGGCCGCGTCGCGCTCATGACGGTCGACAGTACGAACAGGCTGTGACGCCAGCCGGATTCGCCGCCCCAGCCAATGCTGCCGTAATCGCCGTCCATGAAAAGATATGAGCCCGGTTGCAGTTCGGTGAAGACGCCGCTCGCGGCATCGAACTCGACGGTGCCGGTGCCGCCGCCCGTCACGATGCCGCAACGCACGCCGCGTGCATCGAGCGCCTGCACGTAGCGTGCGGCAACGTCGGCGGCGCGGTTTGCTTCGTTCTTGCGCGCGGCCCAGTCGGCGACATGTTGTATGCCGCCGTGATACGCCTGTATGCCCGCGAAGCGTAACGCGCTCTGCGATGCGATGCCGTCGACGAGCGCGAGCAGCGCGTCCTCGCTCGTCACGCCGCAGCGATGTTGCCCTGCATCGACTTCAGGCAGCACATCGATCGTCACGCCCGCACGCTTTGCCGCGTCGCCGAGCGCATGCACTTGCGGCAACGCATCCACGCAAACCGAGAGGCGCACATGCGAGGCCAACTCGACCGCCATGACCAGTTTGTCCGCGCCGACGAACTCGTTGCTCACATGAATGCTCGCGATGCCGGCCGCCGCGAACGGATAGGCCTCCGACAACTTCTGACAGCACACACCGACCGCGCCCGCTTCGATCTGACGCCTGGCGATCTCGCTGGACTTGTGCGCCTTTGCATGCGGACGCAACGCGACGCCATGCCGTGCGGCGAACGCCGACATGGCCGCGAGATTGGCGTCGAAGGCATCGAGATCGATTATCAGGGAAGGCGTGGCGACGGATGCGAGCGAGTCGCCCACGCGGGCGGCGGGCGGAGGTGCGAGGGTCATGGCGGGTCGTGTCGATGAAACGGGATCAGGCATCGATCATAGCGCTGAATATTGCATGTCGAATGCAAAAAGCCGGTACGTCTGAAGTCGACGTCATGCTGGAACTTCCGTTTCGAGGATCGCGCCTTCATCCTTGAGCGCCTGAATGCGCGCATCGTCGAAGCCGTATTCGTTGAGCACCTCGGTGGTGTGCTGACCGAGAAGCGGCGCTGGACGCGAAGCCTGCGTCGATCCCTCGGAGAAATGGATCGGCAAACCGAGGCCGCGCATCGGACCCGCGAGCGGATGCTCCGTCTCGACGATCATGCCCCGCGCGATCGCCTGCTCGTGCGACGACGCCTCCGGCACGCCGAGCACCGCGCCGCTCGGCAGGCCGATTTCATCGAAAGCGACGAGCCACTCGTCGGTGGTCCGCTCGCCGAGGCGCGCGCTCAGGATCTCGACGAGCGCCTCACGATGCGTCAGGCGGCCCGCATTGGTCTGAAAACGCTCGTCTTCGGCGAGGCCGGGAATGTTCAACACGCCGACGAGCCGTTCGTAGTTGCGCTGGTTCGCCGCGCCGATGTTGATCCAGCCGTCGCGCGTGCGAAACGCCTGATACGGCGCGCTCGTCGGATTGGCGGAGCCCGCTTTCGGCAGCACCGTGCCATCCGCGAAGTAGTTGGCGAAGGCCCAGTACATCTGTTGCAGGCCGGCTTCGAAGAGCGACGTATCGACCATCTGGCCGAGGCCCGTCGTCTGCTTTCTGGCATAGGCCGCGCTGATGCCGAGCGCCGCCAGAATGCCCGCGTTGATGTCGGTGACAGGCGAGCCCGCCTTGATCGGCGCCTGTCCCGGCTCGCCGGTCATGCTCATCAGGCCGCTCATGCCCTGCGCGATGAGGTCGAAGCCGCCCTTGTCGGCCATCGGTCCGCTGCGGCCATAACCCGAAATCGCGCAGTAGATGATGCCGGGGTTCACCGACTTGAGCGTGTCGTAGCCCATGCCCAGCTTTTCCATCGTGCCGCGCCGGTAGTTCTCCGTCACCACATCCGCGCTTGCGAGCATCTTCCTGAGCACGTCCTTGCCGCCGTCCGTCTTCAGATTGAGGGCGATGCCGCGCTTGTTGCGGTTCACGATCAGAAACGACGCAGATTCGCCGCTCGGGAGAATCGGCGCGAAACGCCGGCAATCATCGCCGTTTGGAATTTTTTCGACCTTGATGACATCGGCGCCCATGTCCGCGAGCATCATCCCGCAGATCGGCCCCGACATGATGTGTGCAAGCTCGATCACGCGCATGCCTGCAAGCGGCCCCGCACCGGGTGCGGCCGCCGGTTTCGTGTCTGCGATGTCAACGTCCCTTGAATTGCGGTTTGATCTTGTCGAGGAAGGCCTGATAGCCGGTGCGGAAGTCCTCGGTTCCGAAGCACGCGAAGCCTTCGTCGCGCTCTTCGTCGGTGAGCGGCGCGGGGTCCATCACGCGGCGCACGAACCGCTTGTGCCAGCGCGCGACGAGCGGCGCGCCGTCCGCGATGCGCCGCGCGGTTTCATACGCGTGCGCGGTCACTTCCCCGTCCGCGACGACGCGCGTGACGAGTCCTTTCGCGAGCGCTTCCTTCGCATCGAAAATGCGTCCTTCGAGAAGAATTTCGAGCGCGACGGCGGAGCCAACGAGACGCACGAGCCCTTCCATTTCCGCATGCGCCATCACGAGGCCGAGGCTCTTGATGGGCACGCCGAAGCGGCTCGACTCGCCGCAAATGCGTAAATCGCACATCGCCGCGATCTCGAGGCCGCCACCGACGCAGATGCCATGAATCATCGCGACGATCGGATGCCGGCACTGGCGCAACGCATTCAAAGTGCGATGCATGATCGCGCCGTACTCGCGCGCCTGTTCGACATTCGATCGATCCGTGCGGAACTCGCCGATATCGTTGCCCGGCGAAAACGCTTTCTCGCCCGCGCCACGCAATACGATGCAGCGCACCGTATCGTCGCTGGAAAGGCTCTCGATGGACTCACCGAGCGCGCGCCACAAGGGCTTGGTCATCGCGTTGAGCTTCTCGGGCCGGTCGATCACGACCGTCGAGATATCACCATCGCGCTGGATCAGGATGGATGGTTCCGCCACACCGCCTCCTCGAATTGAATGCCGAATGCCGAATGCGTTATCCGATGCGGTTCAACGCATGCAAAATGCATTGAACCGCCGCCGTTGCCGCCGCCCGATCACACGAACTTGCGTGCGTCTGCCGCGTCCTTCTTTTCCTGGTCGGTTTCGAGCGTGCGGTCCGGGCGCATCGTGAACGACAGGATGATGCCGACCGCCATCAGGATCATCGATACCGTGAACGGCAAATTCCAGTTGCCCGTGCGGTCGATCAGCCAGCCGCCCACGACCGGACTGATGATGGCCGCCAGCGCCGAGCCGGAATTCATGATGCCGGATGCGGTGCCCGAGTGCTTCGGCGCGATGTCCATCGGCACGGACCACATCGGGCCGATCGTCATCTCATTGAAGAAGAAGCCGGCCGAGAGACACACCGCCGCGAGCGTGATCGAGATGTCGGAGATCAGCATGATCGGCGCGAGCGACAGAAGCGTCAGCAGCATGCACACACCGACCATCACGTTGCGCGCCAGGCGCACATTGCCACTCTTTCTCAGGATGCGGTCGGTGAGTGAACCGCCGAGCCAGTCGCCGAGCACCCCGGCGAAGAACACGCCCGACGCGAACAGCGCCGACTTGCCGAGCTGCATGTGATAGCTATGCAGGAAGTATTGCGGAATCCAGCCGAGAAAGAGCCACAGCACCCAGCCATAGC
Organism: Caballeronia jiangsuensis; assembly: GCF_046030135.1. Lineage (NCBI taxonomy): Bacteria > Pseudomonadati > Pseudomonadota > Betaproteobacteria > Burkholderiales > Burkholderiaceae > Caballeronia > Caballeronia jiangsuensis. The sequence continues at coordinate 118,618 of NZ_JAQQDB010000018.1, read as the reverse complement.
AGAAATACACGGCCGTGACGGGCGCCATGCGGCCGAGCAGCGTGCGCCACGGCACCGGCGCGCGTTGCTTCACGCCCGAATAAGTCGCGAGCGTCGCGCATTCGGTTTCCGTGATGCGCGGATGATCGCGCGGGTTGTCGCGGAAGTAGAAGACCCACGCCAGCGCCCACAGGAAACTGATGATCCCGGTGATGATGAACGCGCCGCGCCAGCTCGTCGCGACCATCAACCAGACGATGAGCGGCGGCGCTACCGCATTGCCGATACGTGATGCTGCATGCGTAATGCCTTGTGCAAAACCGCGCTGGTCGGAGGGCATCCAGTTGGACATCGCGCGCGTGGCGGTCGGAAAGGTCGCGCCTTCGCCGAGTCCGAGCAGCACGCGCGCCACGATCAGTGACACGAAGCCGCCCGCGAGACCGGTCAGCACGGTGGCGCCCGCCCAGATGATCGCGCATAGCGTGAGCGTGCGGCGTGGACCGAAACGGTCGCCCACCCATCCACCGATAATCTGGAACACAAGATACGGATACGCGAAGGCAGAAAACACAAAACCGACCTGCGTGTGCGAGAGGCCAAGCTCCGCGCCGAACTGGGCCGCCGCGGTACTGACATTGACCCGGTCGATATAGGTGATGAAATACATCGCGCATAGCAACAGCAGAACGCGCGTCGTGGCTCGACGGAACATCATCGTCTCCTTGTTGGCCGCGTGCGTGGGCGCGACGCCTTCGCTTTTCGAAAGGCGCCCCATGTCACGGCATGCGGAACTTCGCGTGGTACGTCGGATGAGGACAGCGGCTCGATATGAGCCCGCTTATTGCGTTCTGCGGCGCAGCTTGCGAATGCGTGGTTTGCGCGGTGATGTCATCGCTGGTCTCCTGGGTCGCGGCTCGTTTGCTGTCCGCTGTTTTGCTTCGGTGAATGAAACTCTGGTCCTGCCGTCGTCAATCCTTTGCGTCGAGCGCCATCGCCAGAATGCGTGCGACATGCAGCGCTTCTCTTTGCGCACCGTCCGCGATCTGATGACGGCAGCTCGTCCCGTCCGCCACGATGAGCGCGTCAGGCGCCGCACGCACGGTCGGCAATAGCGACAGTTCCGCCATCGCCTGCGACGCGGCATAGTGCTCCGCTTCATAGCCAAAGCTGCCCGCCATGCCGCAGCATGACGATTCGATCGTCTTCACTTCGAGCCCCGGAACCCAGCCGAGCACTTTCTCGATGGGGCGCACGGCATCGAATGCCTTCTGATGGCAATGGCCATGCAGCAACGCTTTCGATCGATCCAGCGCCTTCAGCTTCAGTCGCAAGCGCCCTGCTGCCTCTTCGCGCACGAGAAACTCCTCGAACAGAAACGACACGCGCGCGAGGTCGCGAGCGCTATCGCCATAGCCGTATCCGAGAAACTCGTCGCGCAACGAGAGCAGGCACGACGGTTCCAGTCCGATGATCGCCACGCCACGTTCGATATATGGCATGAGCGCATCGAGCGCGCGGCGCGCTTCGGCCTTCGCTTCATCGACGAGACCCGCCGAGAGGAACGTGCGTCCGCAACACAGCGGCCGCTCGCCCGCCTTGATGTTCAGATGAACCGTGTAGCCGGCCGATTCGAGCACGCGCTTTGCGGCCCGCGCGTTCTGCGGCTCCATGTAGTTGTTGAAGGTATCGACGAAGAGCAGAACTTCGTTAGTCGCAGATGCAACCGGTTTGCTGGCCGCATCGGTGAGGAAGGGCTTTGCAAAGCGCGGGAACGCCCGCTGCGGCGCGAGGCCGAGCCTGGACTTGAGCCAGCGTGCAACGCCCGGCATATTCGCTTCGAGCGCGTTCGACAGCGCCGGCATGCGGCTCGCATACGGCGCATAGCGCGGCAGGAACGCAATCAATCGCTCGCGCAAGCGCAGGCCATGACGTTCGGTCCATGCGGCGCGCGCCTCGATCTTGATGCGCGCCATATCGACGCCTGTCGGGCAATCACGCTTGCAACCCTTGCACGACACGCACAGGTCGAGCACGTCCTTCACATCCTGACTCGCGAGCCCGTCATCGCCCAACTGTCCCGACAGCGCGAGCCGCAACGTGTTCGCGCGGCCGCGCGTGAGATGCTGCTCATCCTTCGTGATGCGATAACTCGGGCACATCGTGCCCGCATCGAACTTGCGGCAATGACCGTTGTTGTTGCACATCTCGACCGCTTTCGCGAGTCCACCCGACAGATCGCCGCCCGATCCCGCCGCACCCTCTTCGCCCGTCGATGGATCGCGCGTCACGTTCCATGCGGACCAGTCGAGCCGCGGTGTCAACGCACGCTCGCGATAAGAAGGCGGAAAGCGGAAGTTGCGCGCATCGTCCATCTTCGGCGGAGCGACGATTCGATCCGGGCTCAAGCGGTTCTCCGGATCGAAGAGCTGCTTGATCTCGCGAAAGGCCTGGTTGATACGCGGACCGTATTGCCACGCAACCCATTCGCCGCGACACAGGCCGTCACCGTGTTCGCCCGAGAATGCGCCCTTGTATTCGCGCACCATCGCCGCGGCCTCTTCAGCGATGGCGCGCATCTTGAGAGCCCCGTCGCGGCGCATGTCGAGAATCGGCCTCACATGCAGCGTGCCGACGCTCGCATGCGCATACCACGTACCTTCGGTTCCGTGCTGCCTGAAGACTTCGGTCAGCCGGCTCGTGTATTCGGCGAGATGTTCGAGCGGCACCGCGCAATCCTCGATGAAGGACACCGGCTTGCCGTCGCCCTTCATGCTCATCATGATGTTGAGGCCCGCCTTGCGCACTTCCCACAGCGCTTTTTGCGGACCCGCATCGGGCATCTGCACGACCGAGCCGGGCAAGCCGAGATCGCTCATCAGTTCGACGAGTTGTGCGAGCTTCGCGACTTGCGCATCGTGATCCGCGCCGGCGAACTCGACGAGCAGAATCGCTTTCGGCTCGCCGACCAAGGCCTTTTCGATGACTGGGCGGAAGGCGGGATTCGACATCGCGAGATCGATCATCGTGCGATCGACGAGTTCCACTGCGACCGGTCCAAGCTTCACGATGTGATGCGTCATGTCCATCGCATCGTAGAAGCTCGGGAAGTTCACCACGCCGAGCGTCTTGTGTGCGGGCAGCGGCGCGAGCTTCAATGTCAGCTGGCGGCTGAACGCAAGCGTGCCTTCCGAGCCGACCAGCAGGTTGGCGAGATTCGGCTCGCCGTCGGCGCTGAAAGCGAGCGGGCTCTGGCAATCGAAGAGATCGAGGTTGTAGCCTGCGACGCGCCGGAGCACCTTGGGGATGTGCTCGCGCATTTCCTGCTGCTCGCGCAGCGCGATGCCACGCACGCCGTCGACGAGATCGCGCACACGCACATCGTTCGTCATGGTCGAGAGCTTGCCGAAACGCGCTTCGTGACCATCCGCTAGGATCGCGTCGATCGCATCGACGTTATGCACCATGATCCCGTATTCCATCGAGCGCGAGCCGCATGAGTTGTTGCCCGCCATGCCGCCGATCGTGCATTGCGCGCTCGTCGAAACGTCCACCGGGAACCACAGACCGTGCGGCTTCAGCCACGCGTTCAGATGATCGAGCACGACGCCCGGTTCGACCGTAACCGTGCGTGCATCCTTGTCGAAATGAACGATGTTGTTGAGCCACTTCGTCGTGTCGATGACGAGCGCCTCGCCGACCGTCTGCCCGCACTGGCTCGTGCCCGCGCCCCGCGCGAGCACGTTCGCGTGGCTGTCGCGTGCAATCTGCAATGCGAGGCGCAAATCGTCCTGATCCTTCGGCACGACGACGCCGAGCGGCATGATCTGATAGATCGACGCATCGGTGGCGTAGCGCCCGCGCGATGCGCGATCGAACATCACATCGCCTTTCAGCTCGCGTTGCAGTCGCGCCTGCAGCGGCGTCGGCGTGGACCCGGGCCGCGCACGCGCGGAAACGGGCATCAAATGAATCGGCTTGACGAGCCGGTCTGTTGGGGAATTGAGCATCGTCGCTGTCGGTGAGTGCCAGAGCGCTGTGCGGTTCGTGGCCTTATGAATGCGTTATGCGAAATGCAATTCGACGGCAGGCAAGCCCTCGATGCTGCCCACAGCCGTGCCGGGTGCATCGGGGAACGCGAGGCCGGTGTACGAGCCTGCCGTGAGCACGGTGCCGCGCTCGACGGCAAGCCCGCGCGACACACTGTGGTTCACCGTCCATGCAAGCAGGCGACGCGGGTCGCCCGCAGGGTTCGCGGGAGCGCTTTGGAAGAGCGGCGCGCCGTCGAAGGTGAACGTCATCGCGGGCGATACGAAGGGAAACGCCGCGTCGTAAGGCACGCCATCGCCCACGATCAACGCGCCATGATTCTGCAGGTCGGCGAGCTGCCAGGGCTTCTCGACATCGGGCCACGCAGCGAAACGGCTCGCCACGACTTCGATTGCGGCATGCACCGACTCGATCGCGGCAAACACGTCTTCATCGCCATAGGGACCGCTGCCCGGTTCGAAGCGCCGGCCGAGCCTGAACGCGACTTCGAGTTCCAGTCCGGCCTTGCCGAATGCATGCATCGAGAGACGCGCGCCTGAATCATGCATGCCATCGGCAGGAAGCGGCGCGCCCTGAATCGGGCCATCGTGCGATTTCGCGCCGACTTTCCATCCGCCGATGTCCGCGTTCAGCGCACGCAACGTCGCTTCCTGCGCGGCGTAGGCTTCATCGGCGTTCTGCGGACGCGCGCTTTCCGGCAACACCTCGAGCTTCGCCCGATGCGCGCGGGCCTCGACAAAGAGCCGTCCGAGCGCCTCGGCGTCGAACACGGCGCTCATGCTGCCGCCTTCAGCGCGGGCTTCGCGACGTGACTCGTCAGGTAGTCCATCGCCGCCGCGACACCGCTGCCCTTCAGTCCGATACCCGCGAGCCTCAATCCCATCTCGCAGCCGGAGAGCGCGGCCATCAGCGTTAGATCGTTGCAATCGCCGAGATGGCCGATCCGGAACATACGTCCCTTCACCTTGCCGAGCCCCGTGCCGAGCGACATGTCGAAGTGTTCGTAGATGAGCTTGCGCACCGCATCGGCATCGATGCCTTCGGGCGTCATCACGCCCGTCAGCACCGGCGAATACACGGCGGGATCGGCGCACTGAATCTCGAGTCCCCATGCGTTGACCGCCGAGCGGCACGCGGCCGCGAGCCGTTGATGGCGAGCGAACACGTTATCGAGCCCTTCGCCGAGGATCATGTCGAGCGCTTCCGAGAGCGCGTAAAGCAGGTTCGTGTTCGGCGTGTAAGGCCAGTAACCCTGCTTGTTCATCTCGATGATCTCGTTCCAGTCCCAGAACGCGCGCGGCAGCGTGGCGCGTTTCGACGCCTCGCGCGCCTTCTCCGATACCGCGTTGAAGCTGATTCCGGGCGGCAGCATCAGACCTTTCTGCGACCCGGAGACCGTGACGTCCACGCCCCATTCGTCGTGACGATAATCCGCCGACGCGAGACCCGAGATCGTGTCCACCATCAGCAACGCAGGATGCTTCGCGGCGTCGATGGCGCGCCGCACGGCGGCGATATCGGACGTCACGCCCGTCGACGTTTCGTTATGCACCACGCATACGGCCTTGATCACGCCCTGCGTGTCCTCACGCAAGCGCTTCTCGATCATGTCGGCCTGCACGCCGCGCCGCCATCCCTCGATACCGGGCAAACCCAGAAACTCCGGCTTGAGCCCGAGGTTCTCGGCCATCTTCTTCCACAGCGTCGCGAAGTGGCCCGTCTCGTACATCAGCACCGTGTCGCCGGAACTCAGCGTGTTGCAGAGCGCCGCCTCCCATGCGCCCGTGCCCGATGCCGGATAGATCACCACCGGCTGACTCGTCTTGAAGACCTTCTTGATGCCGTCGAGCACCTTCAATCCCAGCGCGCCGAACTCGGGGCCGCGATGATCGATCGTCGGATAGCTCATTGCACGCAGAATGCGATCGGGTACGGGACTCGGCCCCGGGATCTGCAGAAAGTGACGGCCAGCAGGATGGAGATCGAGCTTGAACATGAGTCCGCGTCCTCTTAGATGTAATTTTGCATGCAAAATACAATAACGCAGTGATCGAGACGCGTAAAGGAATACATAGGCCGAACGGCCTAGGGATAACCCGCTGGCGGTTTTTTCCGCTAGCACTGGGTTAAAATTGCCGTAAATGGAATCAGAGGTATTGAATGCAAAATCCAGATTTTCCGGAAACGCACGTTTCCTCGTCACTGCCGAAGGTCGAGCGGCAGCGCCTGCACGACACCGTCGTCGATCATTTGCGCGGCTTCATCGTCGAAGGCTTGCTCGCGCCGGGCGTGAAGCTCAACGAGCGCAAGCTATGCGAGACGCTCGGCATCTCGCGCACGCCGCTTCGCGAGGCGCTGAAGGTGCTGGCCGCCGAAGGCCTGATCGAGATTTCGCCGAACCGGGGCGCGTCGGTATCGCAGATGAGCGAGTTCGAGATTCGCGAGATGTTCGAGTTGATGAGCGGGCTGGAGGCGTTTTCAGGTGAACTGGCGTGCGAGCGCATCACGCCGCTGGAGATCGCGGAGATAAAAGCACTGCATTACGCGATGCTCGCGTGCCGCGCGCAAAACGATCTCTCGGGCTACTACAGCCGCAACCAGGCCATTCACGACAAGATCAACGAAGCCGCGCGCAATACCGCCTTGCGCCAGACCTATGTGTCGATCAACCGGCGTCTGATGGCGCTGCGTTTTCGTTCGAACTTCCAGACGCCGAAATGGGACAGCGCCATTCACGATCACGAAGAGATGATCGAGGCGCTCGAGACTCGTGACGGCAGGCGCATGGGCGAGATCCTGCGCAAGCATTTGCTGTCCAAGCGCGATGCGGTTCTCGCCGAGCGCACGCTGACGACGGTGAAACCCGCAACGCAGAAAAAGCGTGCGACGAACAAAGTCGATGGTGGATGAGCGCTAGAGAATAGAACGGTCACGCGATTTCTCGGAAGATGGGATACGATACCGGCCTACGGCCGCCAGAGCCTTCTACCGGGGAAAACCTTGACCAGAATTCGAGGGGTATGCATCGCGCTCGGCGCGGTGCTCGTCATCACGGGCTTCACGTTCTATCACTCTTCGGACTTCGACACTGCGCAGGCCGCAATGGACCGCCAGACTGTCGACTGCCTCACGCGCGGCCTCACGCGTGACGAGAAAGTCCGCATCGCCCAACTGACCGCAGTGCACGACCGCGAAGGGCTTCGTCCCGTCTACAGTGATGTCCTCACGCGCTGCGTGGTGCGTTCCGATCAATGGGACCGGCGTCCGCAACTGGTCACGAGCGCGCGCCAGGTCCTGTCTCAAGACCCCGAATTCAGGCAGATGCTGAACGCGAGCACGATGGAACTCGCGCGGCGTCCCTGATTCCGCGCATCGATCAAGCCGTCAGCCCGCTGCCCGCGCCGAGTTGAACCTCGGCGCGTGTGCTCGTCGCATGCGCACTGAGCACGGCGATTTCATGCTGCGTGTAATGCGTGACCGGCGCGATGGCCGCGAGCGCGGCAGTGATGACGATGGCGGCGATGCTGATCGAGATAGCGTTCATGTTCGGCTCCTTTGGCTGTTGTCGCTGAATCGTTGCTGTCGATGTGAGGCATTGTGGCCGCCTAAAGTTAGCGAAGAGTGAGCATCGGCGCGCGACGATCATGCAGGCTGCCGGAGTAAGATCGGCATGCAATCGACCATCGCGCATACGCATTCAAAATGCATTCGACCATTGATACATCGACCGCCACGCTCGAACTGCCCTTCAAGCGGCCTTTCGACTGGACGCGCATGCTGAAATTCATCGCGGGGCGGGCGTCCGCGGGCGTCGAATCGGTTGAAGATGGCGTCTATCGGCGTGCGATCGAATGGCAAGGCGACGACGGCACCGTCGAAGTGAAGCCGCACGAAAGCAGGCGTCGGCTCGTCGTGAAAGTGGAGGGCGCGGTGGCACGCCACGCCGATGCGCTCGCCGCGCCGCTCTCGCGCATGTTCGATCTGCATGTCGATCCACGCGAAATCGCCCGGTGCCTCGGCGATGACCCGGTGCTCGCGCCACTCGTCGCGGCCGCGCCGGGCTTGCGCGTGCCGGGCGCGTGGTCCGGCTTCGAGCTCGTGGTGCGAACGATCGTCGGACAACAGGTGAGCGTGAAGGGAGCATCGACGATTACGAATCGCATCGTGCAGCGCGCGGGGAAAAAGATCGCCGGCCATCCGCACGAAGGCACCGCGTGGCGCTTTCCCACACCCGCCGAGCTCGCCGCCGCCGACCTGGAAAAGATCGGCATGCCGACGAAGCGCATCGAGACCGTGCAACGCTTCGCACACGCGGTGGCGACCGGCGCGTTGCCGCTCGACGAACCGGGCGCCGACATCGAACTTCTGAAACGTGACATGCTCGCGATGCCGGGCATCGGGCCGTGGACCGTCGGCTATGTCGCGATGCGCGCGCTACGCGATCCCGACGCGTGGCCCGACGCCGATCTCGTTCTCATGCAGGCGATCGCGCGACGCGATCCGTCGCTTGCGAAGCCTGCCCAGCAGCGCGCGCGCACCGAGCGCTGGCGTCCGTGGCGCGCCTACGCGGCGATGCACCTGTGGAACGGCGTGGCGATGGAAACGGGACTTGCGCGCGGCGGCTGATATCGCATGCATTGACGGCGATCGCATGTTGCGTGCATTTCGTACGCATACAAAATGCCGGGAAGCGATGCCGCATTCATCCACGCAATACGAGCTTCTGCACTCGCCAGTTGAGCAGTTCCGCCACGAACAACGTGTTCTCCGCCGGACACGCCATTTCGTGAATCCATCCGAACTGCTTCGGTTGCTTGCCCGATCGCCCGAGCACGCCCAAGAGTTTTCCATCGAGCGATAGCTTGTAGATCCTGCCGGGAAACGCATCGGCGGAATACAGCACTTGAGTCGGACCCGGCGAAATGCAAATGGCCCACGGCGATCCCGGCGCGAACGTGCCCGCCGCGATCGCGGCTTCATCGGGCATGTTGCCGATAGCCGGGCGCGCATCGGGCGGCACGGGCACGTCGATCGTGAATTGCCGCTGAAAATTCCCTTCCCCGTCGAAGACCTGAATGCGCCGGTTGCTGCGATCGGCGACATAGACCAGGCCGCTTCTGTCGACGGCAATGCTATGAGGCGTATGGAATTGCCCCGGCTCCTTGCCGCGCTCGCCCCAGGACTTGAGCCAGTTGCCGTCCTTGTCGACCTTCGCGACGCGTGAATTGATGTATCCGTCGCTGATGTACGTGTTGCCCGCGGCATCCCACGCGACATCCGTTACTTGTCGGAAGCGGCCGGGTTCCGAAGGCAACGGCGGATTCGGATGCTTGAGCGGCGCGGTATCCTCATCCGATGCTTCCTGCTTGCGTCCGAACACCATCGCGACACGGCCTTCGGGCGTGAACTTGATGATCATGTCCGAGCCCTTGTCCGTGACCCACACGTTGTCCTGCCGATCCACCTTGACCGTATGCGCGAACGACCACGCATAAAGGTTATGGCCGATCTCGCGCACGAAACGTCCGTTGCGATCGAATTCGAGCAATTGCGCCGCGGCTGCGCCATATGCGGGGCCGATGCTATTGCCGCGCGAGAGCACGAAGATATGTCCCGCCGAATTGAGCGCGACGCCGGAGCATTCGCCGAAATACACGTCGCGCGGCAAACGCACCGGATCGGGAACCGAGTCGTAGGCAATGGCCGGCACGTCGTTGTCGGCGTAAGCGAGATGCGGAAAGAGCGCGAGCGCGGCGGCGCTCTGGCCCGCGAGCATCAGAAAGCGCCGGCGGCTTGCAGCGCCCGGCGTCATGTCGCAACATGGGCAGTACATCGAGTGTCGAAGACTCACTGTTACCCTCCTCTTGTTCGTCGCATGCAATGATGAACATCGATGGTCGGCTTGCTTCGCGATGCGAGAGGAAGTGTAGTGCATGAATCGCATTATTCACATGCACGTGCTTTTATGGCTTTCAACGCTGAAAGGACATCATGACCGAATCCTGGCAATATCAAGTTCGAATCCGGCTCGCGCCCGAATACGCGGCTCTGGCGCGTCAAGATCCTGCGAGCGAAAAGCTCGCGCCGATCAACGCAGTGCTCATCAGGCACGATGCCCAATTGAAATGCCAGTACGACGCCTTCGCCGACTACGTCGCGCAAGCGGAGCGAGATGGCATCGAGCACTATCCGCTCTATCGTTGGACGCGCGAAACCATCGAAAATCCCGCTAAAAAGGCTAAATATATCGAAGCGTTCACGCTTTATGTGAATGGCGACGAAGTCTATGACAAGGCGCTCGCCGATGCACTGGAGGAAGCCCTTCGATTACTCGCAAGCGATGCGATCGTCGATATCCGCAAGCTCGATACGAACCCCGCAAACAATCCGCAACCGCCTTCGTATAACAATTGACGAGGTTGACGTCGTGCATTGCCCGCGCTAAGGTTTGGTAAATCAACCAAAATCCGGAATGCGCCTCGTGCAGGATCGTCGTCAAACCATACTCGAAGCCGCGCTCGCCACTTTGCGCGAAGAAGGCTATTCGGGCTTCACGCAACCGCGCGTCGCCGCGCGCGCGGGCGTGCGTCAGAGTCATCTCACGTACTATTATCCGACGCGTCTCGCGTTGATCGAAGCCGTCGCGCGCACGGCGATCGACGGCCAGCTCGCCGCCGTCGACGCCTTCGCGGGCGAAGCGTCGCTCAAGGTCACGGCGGCATCGATCGCCAATGTCGCGATACGCCACGAGAACACGCGCGTGCTGATGGCGCTCGCGCAAGCCGCCGACGAAGAGCCGACCATACGCAGCCTCTTTCGCGAACTCGCGGAAGGCGTCGCGGTGCGCATCACGCGCATGCTCGAAGCAATGGGCCTCGCCGTGACGAAAGAGCATGTGGCGATGGTGCATGCGCTCGTCGTCGGGCTCGCGGTCATCGATCTCGCGATGGGCCGCTCGGACGGCAAGCGCCGCGCGAGCAGCGCAATCGAAACCTTGTTCTCGCTGCTGCCCGACGAATCGAAGCCTTCATAAGCAGGACGATCACGCCTTGCGCGCATCGAGCCATTCGACGATATTGCGCACCGTATCCCCGTAAAACGTGTGATACAGCTCCTCCGATACATAGCCGATATGCGGCGTCGCCAGCACGTTCGGCAGCGCGCGCAGCGGGTCGTTTGCAGCGAGCGGCTCTTCGTCGTACACGTCGATGGCCGCGCCCGCGAGCCTGCCCGTTTTCAACGCGTCAACGAGCGCAGCGCTATCGACGATAGGCCCGCGCGACGTGTTCACGATACGGCTCGTCGGCTTCATCTGCGCGAGTTCCTTCACGCCTACGAGATGATGCGTGCGCTCGCTCAGCCGCACGTGAACCGAGAGCACATCGGACGTCCTGAAGAGCGTGTCCTTGTCGACGAGTTGCACGCCCTTTTCTTCGGCGCGCTCGCGCGTGAGGTTCTGGCTCCACGCGATCACGTTCATGCGAAACGCGCGCCCGATCACACCGACCGCCGATCCCACGCGCCCGAGTCCGAGCAGGCCGAGCGTCTTGCCCGCCAGTTCGGTGCCGAGGCCCACCTGCCAGCCGCCTTCCTTCAGCGAGCGGTTTTCGGCGGGGATGTTGCGCATCATCGCGAGAATCAGCGCCCAGGTGAATTCGATCGTCGGAGTGGATGCGTAGCCCGTGTGACGCACTTCGATGCCGCGTTCGGCGGCGGCTTCGAGATCGATCGATGCATTGGCCGCGCCCGTCGACGCAATCAGCTTCAGGTTCGGCAGATGGTCGATGATGTCGCGCGAGAACGGCGTGCGCTCGCGCATTGCACACACGACGTCGAAGGGGCGCAGGCGTTCGAGCAGCGCGTCGCGATCGGCGATGTGATCGTTGAACACGGTGATCTTGGCGCGTCCGTCGAGCGGCGACCAGTCGGCCATGGAAAGCGAGACATGCTGATAGTCGTCGAGAACGGCGACCTTGATCGGATCGGATGTAGCCATGATGGTTTCGTCTGGTTTGTTATTACGAATGGATCGAGCAGCAGCCGCCAGTGTGACGCAATGCGCTAATTTATGTCGCGCGCGGCCTCGGCGAGCCTCCATGAAACCCCGCAAAGCCTTGCTGTGTAAGCCCGGACGCCATCGCCGACAGCGTGACATGGCGTGAAATAAGTTACCGCGGGACTTCGCGTGTGCCCTTCTCTATAGTCACTTCCGTCGCCACACGAAACGCAACGTGGCCTTGAGAACCGAGAAGGACATCCCGTGAAAAACAGATCGACTTTCGCTTCAAACGTCCGCGTTGCTTCCGCCTCCGACGCGAGTTCCGGCAAGAGCCGCATGCGCCAGTTGCTGGTCGTCGCGGCGACCGCCGCCCTCACGCTGTGCAGCAGTTCCGCCTTCGCTGGATGGGCGCGCGGCGGCACGGCCTACACCGGCCGCGGCGAATATCAGGGCGCGCACGTCGGTTCCTGCGGCGGCGGAAGCTGCTCGCATGCGGGCGCCGTCGAAAATCCGTGGGGCCGCGTCGGCACCAACTCCGGCACCGTGACGCGCACCTCGCCCGGCCAGTTCTCCAACTCCGGCACCGCCTACGGCCCGAACGGCCGCTCGGTGCAGCATGCGGGCGACACGAGCTGCGCCGGCGGCAGTTGCACGCACAACGGCAGCGCGACCGGCCCGAACGGCAAGACCGCGACCGGCAGCGATACCGTGACGCGCACGGCGCCCGGACAATACTCGTCGTCGGGCTCGGTGACGGGGCCGAACGGCAACACGTCGACGCACTCCGCATCGACGAACTGCGCGGGTTATACGTGCAACCGCTCCGGCACCGTGAACACAGCGAATGGCGGCACGGTGGCGCATTCAGGCAGCGCGACGAGCGTAGCGCCGGGCGTGGTCACGACCTCGGGCACCGCGACGGTCACGAACGGCTCGCACAGCACGACGGTCGTCGGCGGCGGCACGGTCACGTCCAGCACGACGGTGGTTGCCACGGCGCCCGTCGTCACCGGGACGACGGTCATTGCCGCTCCGGTGATCGTGCCGCCCCCGCCGTCTTCGACGACCGTGGTCGTCGCTCCGCCCCCGGCTTCATCGACGGTCGTGGTCACGCCGCCTCCGCTGCCGCCCGCCAAGACGGTGGTCGTCGCACCGGCCCCGGCTCCGGTCAAGACCGTGGTGGTCGCGCCGGCCCCCGCTCCGGTCAAGACGGTGTATGTCGCACCGCCGCCGCCCGCGAAGGTGGTTTATGTCGTGCCGCACCGCGCGGTCCTGATCCCGGGCCATTGGGTCGGCCGCTTCTGGATTCCCGCTCACTGGGCATAAGCGGGCATCGACGAAAACGAAGGCCGGCCGCATGCGCGCCGGCCTTCTCGTTTTGTGCGCACCTCGCGTTACACTGCGAAGCAACGCCGCTTCCGACACAGACACGACATGCTCCATGTCTTTCCCGGCCCACAAGCAGTCACGACCGCACGCTCATGACGAGGCATGGCATGAAACGCCCGCATCTGCCTCGCGATCATGCAAAAGGCGTCCTGCACGACATCACGTGGACGGCCGGTCCCGTCGTGCTGGTCATTGCGATCATCGTCGCGCTCGTCTACTGGCTCGTCGATCCCGCGCCGCCCAAAACCATCACGATGAGCGCGGGCCAGCCGGACAGCTCGTTCTACGTCATCTCGCAGGAATACGCGAAGCTGCTCGCGCGTAACGGCATCACGCTGAAAGTGCTGCCCTCGGACGGCTCCGTGCAGAACCTCGAACGTCTGCTCGATCCGAAGCAACACGTCGATCTCGCGCTCGTGCAAGGCGGTATCGCGACGAGGGAAGAAGCGTCGAAGCTGATGTCGCTCGGCAGCGTGTCGTATGTGCCGCTCGTCGTCTTCTATCGCGGCAAGGGGCTCACGCTGCTGTCGCAACTGGAAGGCAAGCGTATCGCGATCGGCCGCGAAGGTAGCGGCACACGCACGCTCTCACTGAAGCTGTTGGAAGCCAATGGCATCTATCCGGGCGGCGATACGAAGCTTCTGCCGACCGACGGCCTGCAAGCCGCCACGCAACTCGTCAGCAACGAAGCCGACGCGGTCTTTCTCTCCGGCGACTCCGCGACGCGCGGCCTGATGCTGCGCCTCTTGCGCGTGCCCGGCATCTCGGTGATGGACTTCAACGAAGCCCTCGCGTATACGCGCCTTTTCCCTTATCTCGACGATATCGAGCTACCCCCCGGCGTGCTCGACCTCGGCCGGCGCATCCCGCCGGAGTCCGTGCATCTGATCAGTCCGACAGTCGAGCTGGTCGCGCGGCCGACCTTGCATCCGGCGTTATCCGACTTGCTCATCGAAGCGGCGCAGGAAGTGCACGGCACGGCTGGCTTGCTGCAACGCGCGGGTCAGTTCCCGAGTCCCGTCGCGCACGAGTTTCCGATCAGCGAGGATGCCAGCCGCTATTACCGCTCGGGCAAGAGCTTCCTGTATCGAACGCTGCCGTTCTGGCTCGCGAATATCGCGGATCGCGCGCTCGTGCTGTTGCTGCCCGTTGCGGTGCTGATCTTTCCCGCGCTACGGCTCGTGCCCGCGCTGTATCGATGGCGTGTGCGCTCGCGCATCTATCGTTATTACGGCGCGCTGATCGCGGTGGAGCGCGGCGCGATGCGCGTCACCAGTGAAGAAGAGCGGCGCGCGCTACTGGTCGAACTCGATTACATCGAGGAATCGCTGGATACGATCAGGCTGCCGCTCGCTCACGCCGATGCGCTCTACGTCCTGCGCGAGCATGTCAGCTTCGTGCGCTCGCGCTTGACCGAAGCGTCGCGGCGAGACAAAAGCATGGCCTAACCGAGGATGCACGATGAAACTTCGTACATGGTTCGCTGTTACGGCGATGCTGCTGATGTCGGCATGCGCGAGCCTTCCGCCTCAAACCGGACGCGTGGAGACGCACGCCCTCACCGATACCGCGAACACGCGCCTCGGCACAGCCTTCGCCGCGAGCGAGGCCGCGCATCCCGGCGACAATGCGTTTCACTTGTTATCGGATGGCACGGATGCGCTCATCGCGCGGGTGATCCTGAGCGAGACCGCGGATCGCACGCTCGATCTCCAGTACTACATCTGGCACGACGATCTGACGGGCCGCGAAATGGCTGCATCGATCATGCGTGCCGCCGATCGCGGCGTGCGCGTGCGCCTGTTGCTCGACGACCTCGGCACCAACGCCGACGATCAGATCCTGCTCGCGCTCGCATCGCATCCGAACGTGCAGGTGCGGCTTTTCAATCCGGTGGCGAATCGCACGTTCAAAAAACTGGGCTCCGCGGCCGAGTTCTTTCGCGTGAATCGTCGCATGCATAACAAGGCGCTCATCGCCGATAACCAGGCCGCGATTCTCGGCGGCCGCAATATCGGCGACGAGTACTTCGGCGCATCGAGCACGGTCGCGTTCGGCGATCTCGACGTGCTCGTGCACGGGCCTGTCGTGCCCGAGGTATCGACTGCATTCGATCTTTACTGGAACTCGGATGCGGCCTATCCGATCGATAACCTGATGCGACGTACCGCCGATCCCGACGCGCTTGCGGGTTATCGCGAGAAGCTCAATGCCTATCTGTTGTCGGAGACGCATTCGCCTTATGTGGCGCAAGTGCGTGCGCGTCTCGCGAGCGTGATCCAGCAGCGCGACGCCTCGTTTTCGTGGGGCAAGGCGACGCTGCTCTACGACGATCCCGCGAAGATCACGCGCGCGCCCGGCGACACCGAAGGCCATCTGATGTCGCAATTCAAGGCATTGAATCTCGATCCCGACAAGGACATGCTGATCGTGTCGCCCTATTTCGTGCCCCGCGATGAAGGCGTGCGATGGCTGCGGTCGATGACATCGCGCGGCGTGCGCGTTACCGTGCTCACGAATTCGCTCGCTGCCACCGATGTCGCCGCAGTGCATGCGGGCTATCAGCGCTATCGCAAGGACATGCTCGAAGCGGGCGTTCGCCTGTATGAGCTCAAGCCCGTGGCATCGACGGATAACGACAAGACCGTGAAGAAGTCCACGTTCGGATCGTCGAAGGCGTCGCTGCATGCGAAGACCTATGTGTTCGACCGCAAGCGCATCTTCATCGGCTCGATGAACCTCGATCCGCGTTCCGTGGAGTTGAATACGGAGATCGGCGTCTATTGCGAAAGCGCGGAGGCGGCCGAAGAAGTGGCGGATGGCATCGGCGCGAATATCGATCGGATCGCGTGGCGTGTCGAATTGCTCGATGATGGCAACGGCGGCACGCGCATGGTGTGGATCGACACCGACGCCAACGGCAACACGACCCAGCTCGACAGCGAGCCGGGCGTGTCTGCGATGAAGCGCGCGGGCATCTGGATGCTCGGCATCCTGCCGATCGAATCGCAGTTGTGAGCCGCGCGCTTCCCGGCGTTCATCGCCGCTTCATTTGAAACCCGCGACCGCATGCGGCACATAGGGCGCTTCGAGTTGCGCGATCTCGTCGGACGTGAGATTGAGCGTCAACGCGGCGACTGCATCGCTCACGTGATTCGGCTTCGATGCCCCGATGATCGGCGCGCTCACCGGCGCCTTCTGCGCGACCCACGCCAGCGCCACTTGCGCACGCGGCACGCCGCGCGCCTTCGCCACCGCGGCCACGGCTTCGACCACCGCGCGATCGGCGTCGTCCGTGCGATAGAGCGTGCTGCCGAACGCATCCGATTCCTGACGCGCGCTCGTCGCGTCCCATTCGCGCGTAAGACGGCCGCGCGCGAGCGGACTCCACGGCAGCATGCCGATGCCCTGGTCCTTGCAAAGCGGGATCATCTCCCGCTCTTCCTCGCGATACAGCAGATTCAAATGATTCTGCATCGTCCTGAATTCGACCCAGCCGTTCGCGCGCGATGTGTAGAGCGCCTTGCTGAACTGCCACGCATACATCGATGACGCACCGATATAACGCGCCTTGCCTGCCTTCACGACATCGTGCAGCGCTTCGAGCGTTTCTTCGATCGGCGTACTGTAATCCCAGCGATGGATCTGATAGAGATCGACGTAGTCGGTGCCCAGGCGCCTGAGGCTGTTATCGATCTCGTTGAAGATCGCCTTGCGCGATAGCCCCATGCCATTCGGTCCGGGACGCATGCGATTGAAGACTTTCGTCGCAATCACGATGTCGTCGCGTTTCGTGAAATCGCGCAGCGCGCGTCCGACGATTTCTTCCGACGTGCCGTCCGAATAAGTGTTGGCCGTATCGAAGAAATTGATGCCCGCTTCGAGCGCCTCCTTGATGAGCGGACGACTCTTTTCCTCATCGAGCGTCCACGGATGCGTGCCGCGATCGGGCACGCCGTAGGTCATGCAACCAAGACAGAGCCGCGACACATCGAGGCCGGTCGAACCCAGTTTCACGTATTCCATCGTGCGAAATCTCCTTGCAAAGCGAAAGGGTAAGCGCAGGCGCGCTCGCGCATGAACGACGAAGCGTAAAACATTAACTCACTATCGCGCAGCCTGCTTTCCCGAACCCTTTCGGCTGTGCGCGAAGATCGATGCATCGCGAGCGTATCGACCATCAAAGCGCCAGCACATTCACCGCCACATCCACATGATGCGCGCCACCGCCGAGAATCATCCCGCGCAATAACGACACGTCACTGTAATCACGCCCCGTCGCAAGCGTGACATGATCGAGGTCCGCGAGCACGTCATTGGTCGGATCGAGATCGATCCAACCGCTTTGCGGACAATGCACCGATACCCACGCATGCGATGCATCCGCGCCGATCAGACGCGCATGTCCCGGCGGCGGATCGTTGCGCAAGTAGCCGCTCACGTAGCGCGCCGGCAGCCCGAGCGAACGCAGACAGCCGATCATCACTTGCGAGAAGTCCTGACACACGCCATGACGCAATTCGAACGCGCGCGATGCGGGCGTATCGAACGCGGTGGCCGATGGCTTGTATTCGAAGTCCTCGTGAATGCGATGCATCAGGTCGATGGCGCCCGCAACGAGCGGCGTGCCCGCATCGAAACTCGCTTGCGCATAGGCGCGCAATGCATGATCGAGCGAGATATTAGGCGACGCATAACAAAACTCGCTCTCCGGATAGAACGACTCACCGGCCCGATAGAGCATGCGTTGCGCAACGGTTTCCCACGGCGGCGTGGCCTCTGCATCGAGCGCATTCCAGCGCGGCGTGAGCCGCACCGTGGTTTCGCTCGTCATCGAAAGACGCTCGTGCGGCGCATCGAGCGAGAAGTACAGCACGTCATTGCCGAATGCATCGACGCGGCTATGCACATAAGACGGCACCGGCTCGATGCGCTCCGTATGCGAAATCACCTGCTGCCACGGGCAATGCAACGGACGAATGGTCGCGAGATGCTGCGCGATTTCGACCGGCGTCGAATAGCGATAGGTCGTGCGATGCGTGACCGCGAGCACGGTATCGTTCATGCCGAGACTCATGACGACACCTGCGCGGAAAGCGTGTTCGCATGACTGAAGTAGCGCGCGCTCACTTCATTCGATGCCGCGAAAACCGATGCCACGAGCCTGTCGCATAGCGCGATCAACGCATCATGTAGGCCGTTCTCATCCGTCTCGCACAGTGCGGTGAGATCCGGCAAAGCATCGGCGTGAACGAGCAGGTCCGCGAAACGCGTCGCTTGTGCGCGGCGTGCGCCGCCCGCAGCGGCTGCGATCTCGTCGAGCTTCGTGCGCAGGCGCGCGTACACGCCATAGAGTCCGCGCGGATTGGTTTGATCCACCACGATCAGATCGATCAGCGCCGGCACTTCGAGTCTGCCCGGATAGAGCGAACGATACGTGAGCGTGCTGTCGAAGAGTTGCAGGAGCAGATCGAAGCCGGCAGGCGATGCGAGCGTGCCGCGCTCGGCGACCACGCGCAGAATCGTTGCCATCGTCGAGACGCGTTCGATATGCCGCCCGATGAACAGTAGCCGCCACGCCTGATCGCGCGTCATGCGATCGCCCTGTGCGCCGCTGATCGCGGACAGTTGCGTCGCGAGTTGCTCGAGTGCGCTCGCAAGCATCAGACGATCATAGTCGCGACCGATGCGCACCGTGCTTTCGTCAGGGGGATCGCTGAACACGAGGCGCGCGAGCGCATCGCGAAAGTCGTTGCGCGAAGCGAGAATCGTGCGCCAGTGATCCGTCGATAGCCGGTCGCGTATCTCGCCGCATGCGCGGGCCTGATCCGCGAGATTGTTGCCGATGCTCGTCGCCCTGCCCGATTCCGGCAGCCCCGCGACGAGCACGCGCTCGAACGCTTGCGGCGTGCTGCGCGCGAGCGTATCGACCGATGGAATCAGCCCGCATTCCGACGCGAGTTCCACGAGTGTCGGGAAGAGTTCCTCGGCGACGCTGCCATCGAGCATCCCGAGCAAAAGGCGGCACACCCGCACGTTGTTTTCTGCGCGTTCGCCGTAACGCCCGGCCCAGAAGAGATTTTCCGCGGCGCGGCTCGACACGATGCGATGCTTGCGCAAATCGCCCGGCTTCATCGGCGTGGGCAGCAACGAAACCGACCCTCCGGGCTGGCTCGACATCACCCAGGTATCGACGCTGCTGCCGCCGAATTGCATGGACACTGTCGCGCGCTTGTCGGCCGCGAGTCGTGTGAAGCCGCCCGGCATCACGCTCCAGCTTCCGTCGATGTTGGCGATCGCGTAGGCGCGCAGCACGCAGGGACGCGATCCGATCGCACCATCGTGAAAGCGCGGCGCACTGGAGAACGGCAGATCCTCCTGCACCGTGAAGACATCGGGCGCGCGTTCGATGCGCTCGCGCCATGCCGCAATATCCTGGACGCCCGCATCGATGCCCGGCACGTGTTCGGCCTCAGGGCCCGGCCACGTCGGCGCAATGAGCGCGCTTTCCACGCGCTCGAAGACCTCGCGGCGCGCGGCCTGCTCGCCGCACCACCATGTCGGCACGGTCGGCAATTCGAGTTCCTCATCCAGCAATGCCTGCGCGATGCCCGGTAGAAATGCATTGAGCGCGGGCGATTCCGTGAAGCCCGCCCCCGGCATGTTCGACACCATCACGTTGCCCGCGCGCATCACCTGCAACAAGCCGGGCACGCCGATCGTGGAATCGGCGCGCAATTCGACGGGATCGCAAAACGCATCGTCCAGGCGCCGCAAGACAGCATGCACGCGCGACAGGCCGGCGAGCGTCTTGAGATAGAGCTTGTCATGGCGAACCGTGAGGTCCTTGCCTTCGACGAGCGTCACGCCGAGATAACGCGCGAGAAACACATGCTCGAAATAAGTTTCGCTGAACGGACCCGGACTCAGCAACGCGATATGCGGCGCGTCGTTCGATGCATCGCTGCGGCCGTCTTCGTCATCGCGCATCGTCGCGCGCGCGGCTTGCGCGATGGTCGCGATGAGTTGCGAATAGGTCGCCGCGAGACGGCTCACGCGCATTGCACGAAACGGTTCGGCAAAGAGGCTCGCGACGATCATGCGATTTTCCAGCGCATAGCCGAGCCCCGAAGGCACTTCCGTCCGATGCGCGACGACCGTCCACGCGCCCGATGGCGCACGCGCGAGATCCACCGCGACGATCTGCAGAAAGCGGCCGAAGGGCGGCACGAAACCCTTCACTGCGCGCAGATAGCCTGGGTGTCCGAACACGAGCGCGCTGGGCAATAGCCCGCGTTGCAGCAGCGTCTGCGGGCCGTAGACATCCGCGACGATCGCTTCCATCAAGCGTGCGCGTTGCGCGACGCCGCGCTCGATCAACGCCCATTCTTCTTCGTCGATGATGAGCGGCAAAAGATCCAGCGACCACGCGCGCGGCTTGCCGTTGTCGGCATAAACGTTGTACGTGATGTCGTTGTCGCGTACCTGCTGCGCGACGGCGCTTACACCATCGTCGAGCCGCGCGATGCCCTGCTCGCCGAGCAACTCGAAGAAGTGCCGCCACGGCTCGCGCAACTGGCCCGCCGTGTCGCGCAGTTCGTCCCAATGCCCTTCACGCGCGGGCAGCGTGCGCAGCAGCGCGAGCGCATCGATGCGCGCCGCGGCGGTATCGAAGGGCAAGGTCGATTGATAAGCCAAGGTCGTCAATGTTCTTTATTCGAATGATGAATGCATTTCAACGATAGCGCAGGTCGAGCGTGAACGGGAATTCGAGGCTGCGTTTGCGGGCTTCGACGTGCATCGCGCCGGGCGTATGACCCGTCGCGAAGAAACGTGCGCGCCTGCGGCTTTCCGCTTCATACGCGTTGATCGGGAAGGTCTGATAGTTGCGCCCGCCCGGATGCGCGACGTGATACTGGCACCCGCCGATCGAGCGTCCCGTCCATGTATCGACGATATCGAAAGTGAGCGGCGCATGCGCCTCGATCGTAGGATGCAGCGACGCCGCCTGCGACCAAGCGCGAAAGCGCACGCCCGCGACGTATTCGCTGACGCGCCCCGTCGGTTGGAGCGGCAACGTCTCGCCATTGACGGTCACGACATGTCGATTGCCATTCAGCCCGAGCACGCGCACTTCGAGACGTTCGACGGACGAGTCCACGAAGCGCACCGTGCCACCGATGGCGCCTTCCTCGCCCATCACATGCCACGGTTCGAGCGCATTGCGAATCGTGAGCGCGATGCCGTTCGTATCGTATCCGCCGACCAGCGGGAAACGGAATTCAAAGTGCGGTGCGAACCAGCTTTGCTCGAATGCGAAGCCTGCTTCGCGCAGTTCGGCGAGCACGTCATCGAAGTCCATCTGCACGAAGGTGCGGAGCATGAAGCGATCATGCAGTTCCGTGCCCCAGCGCGTGAGGCGCGCGGTATAGGGCGTGTCCCAGAATCGCGCGACGAGCGCGCGCAACAGCAATTGCTGCACGAGACTCATGCGTGCGTGCGGCGGCATCTCGAAGCCACGCAGTTCCAGCAAGCCGAGCCTTCCGGTCGGGCCATCGGGCGAATACAGCTTGTCGATGCAGAACTCCGCGCGATGCGTATTGCCCGTCACATCGATCAGGATATTGCGCAGGATGCGATCGATGAGCCAGGGCGGCACGGTCGCACTGTCGCGGCCGCCGAGCAGGTCGAGCTGACGCTGCAATTCGGCGAACGCGATCTCCAGTTCATAAACCTGATCGTTGCGCGCTTCGTCGACGCGCGGCGCCTGACTGGTCGGACCGATGAAAAGGCCCGAGAACAGCATCGACAACGAAGGATGGTTGTGCCAATAGCGGATCAGGCTCGCGAGCAGATCGGGACGGCGCAGAAAAGGACTGTCGGCAGGCGTCGCGCCACCGAGCACGAAGTGATTGCCGCCGCCGGTTCCGGTATGGCGGCCGTCGAGCATGAACTTCTCCGGGCTCAGATATGACTCGTGCGCCGCGTTATAGAGAAACTCCGTGTGTTCGACGAGATCGTTCCAGTTCGCCGCCGGATGAATATTCACCTCGATCACGCCAGGGTCGGGCGTCACCTGCAACATCTTGAGGCGCGCATCGCGCGGCGGCGGATAGCCTTCGACGATCACGGGAATCTTCAGATCGGCGGAGGTCGCTTCGACGGCAGTCAGAAGATCGAGATAGTCATCGAGCGAGGTAAGCGGCGGCATGAAGACATGCATGAGCTTGTTGCCGTTGCCGAGCTTCTTGAGGGCGTCGGCTTCCGCTTTGGGACCGGCCGCGCGCGATGGATCGCGTGCCTCCACGCACAGCGCGATGCGTGCGATCCAGCCAGCCGATTCGCCTCGTTGCGGCTTGCGATCGCGCGACTCACTCGATGCGAGCGTACCCGATTCACCAGATTTACCCGATGCTCCCGCGCGCCCCGCCACGCCCGCATCGGCATTTTGCATGCGCGATTCATTATCCAGATCCGCATATTGCATGCGTAATTCAGTCGCCGTGCGCAACGGCGTGGACGGCGCGAACGGGTCGTGCGTGTGCTGCCACGGGTAATCGCCTTCCGAGACCCACGGCAGCGAGTCGAGCGGCACGCGGTATCCCATCGGCGAGTCGCCCGGAACCAGGTACATGCGCTCGTCGCGGAAGAACCACGGCCCGCTCACCCAGCGCGCCGGCTGCGCCCCGGCGCCTTCTTCACGCGCGATCGGCAAAGCATAGCCCGTGACAGACGGCAAACCCGCGTCGAACACACGACGCAGACGGGCGCGCTCCAGTTCGTCGCCGAGGCGCGAGTCGAACGGATCGACGTTCACCGGCAAGCGGCGCTCGCGCCACAGGTAGTACAACGTGTCCTCGTACCCTGGTTGAATGTATTTTGAATCCAAAGAAAGCTTGCCCGCGAGATGGTGCATGAAGCGCGCGGCGTCATCCGACGTATACGAGGCAGGCTGACGTTCATCCGCGAAGAGCGCCGGATCGCGCCAGCACGGTTCGCCGTCCGCGCGCCAGAACAGCGACAGCGCCCAGCGCGGCAATTGCTCGCCCGGATACCACTTGCCCTGTCCGATATGCAGGAAGCCACGCGCGCCGTACTGCGCGCGCAGCTTGTCCATCAGCGAAACAGCGTAGGCGCGCTTGGTCGGGCCGAGCGCGTCGGTGTTCCATTCCGGCTCGTCGCGGTCGCGTACCGAGACGTAAGTCGGTTCGCCGCCCATCGTGAGCCGCACGTCCGATGCGCTCAATTGCGCATCGACCTGCTCGCCCATGCGCAGCACCGCGCTCCAGTCTTCCTCGCTGTACGGCTTCGTGACGCGCGGCGTTTCGCGCACACGCTCGATCGACATCGCGTGATCGAATTCGACTTCGCATTTTTCCACCGCGCCCGAGACCGGCGCAGCACTGTCCGGCTCCGGCGTGCACGCGACGGGAATATGTCCTTCACCCGCGAGCAGGCCGGACGTCGGATCGAAACCGATCCAGCCCGCGCCTGGCAGAAACACTTCGCACCATGCATGCAGATCGGTGAAGTCCACTTCGGTGCCGCTGGGACCATCGAGCGATTTGACATCTGGCGCGAGTTGCAGCAGATACCCCGACACGAAGCGCGCGGCCAGGCCGAGATGGCGCAGCGTCTCGACGAGCAGCCAGCCCGAATCGCGGCACGAGCCGGCCGCGCTTTCGAGCGTTTCCTCGGGCGTCTGCACGCCCGGCTCCATGCGGATCAGATAACGAATCTCATGGGAAAGCCGCTGATTGAGCGCGACGAGGTAATCCATCGTGGCGAGCGGAGAGCGATCGATACTTTCGACGAATGCCGCAAAGCGCGGCGTCAGCTCGCACTTGACCATGTAAGGCGCGAGATCGTGCAGCAACTCGGGCGCGTACGCAAACGGAAACTTCTCGGCGGTCGGTTCGAGAAAGAAATCGAACGGGTTATACACGGCCATTTCGGCGACGAGATCGACCGTCACCTTGAATTCGCGCGTTTTCTCGGGGAAAACAAGGCGCGCCTGATAGTTCGCGAACGCGTCCTGCTGCCAGTTGATGAAATGGTCCTCGGGCTCGACGCGCATCGAATACGACACGATCGGCGTACGGCAATGCGGCGCGGGCCGCAAACGGACAACCTGCGGCGACAGACCGACGAGCCGGTCATAACGATAATGTGTGACATGGTTCAGTGCGACACGAATGGACACGCCGGACTCCTTTGTTCAATTGACGCCGTGCACGCAACGCGCGCTGCAACGCTTTTTCTGCTTGTCATGGAAAAAGGCCTTTTCGCGGCATGATGATTGCGTCTACACCGCCTACAGCGCGCACCGCACATCGCGCGATAACACTTCCACCGACCACACGATGAAGACCTTTCACTGCAACCGTTGCAACCAACTCGTTTTCTTCGAAAACACGCATTGCGAAAACTGCGGCGCGCGGCTCGGTTACGTGCCCGAGATCAATCAGATCAGCGCCTTCGAGGACACCGAAGACGGCCGCTGGCGCAGCCTTCATCCTCTTGCGAGTGATCTCTTCTACCGGCCGTGCCATAACTACGCGGTCGAAAATGTCTGCAACTGGGTGGTCCCCGCGCCCGATGCCGATACGCCCGATACCCTTGATACGCTCTGCTGCTCGTGCCAGTTGACGAGCACCATTCCCAACCTGTCGAATCCGGAGAATCGCGTCTACTGGTATCGCATCGAAACCGCCAAGCGCCGCCTGCTGTACACCTTTTCGGAGCTGGGCCTGTCCGTGAAGTCGCGTCAGGAAGATCCTGAACGCGGCCTCGAATTTCAGTTTCTCGAAGGCGACGCGCAAGGCCACGGCGTGATGACAGGTCATAACAACGGCATCATCACGCTCAATATCGCCGAAGCCGACGACGCCCATCGAGAGAAAACACGCTCCGCGCTTCACGAGCCGTATCGCACATTGCTCGGTCATTTCCGCCATGAATCCGGGCATTACTTTTTCGATCGCCTGATCGGCGACACCGCGCGCATCGCGCCGTTTCGCACCGCATTCGGCGATGAACAAGCCGACTACGCCGCCGCGCTCGATCGTCATTACAAGGAAGGTCCGCCCGTTCAATGGGAAGACAACTTCATCAGCGCCTATGCCACGATGCATCCCTGGGAAGACTGGGCGGAAACGTGGGCGCATTACCTGCATATCGTCGATACGCTCGACACCGCCGTTTCCTGCGGCCTCGTGCTCGTGCCCGACAGTCCGCACGAGCCCACGCTCACCGACCAGACACCGGTCGAGGAAACTACGTTCGATAACCTGATGAAACGCTGGTTTCCGCTCACTTATGTCCTGAACAGTTTGAATCGCAGTCTCGGCATGCCGGACGGATATCCCTTCACGCTTGCGCCAGCCGTCATCGACAAACTGCGCTTCGTGCATCGCGTCGTCGCGGCGGCGGCCAAGCGCTGAAGGCACGCGCTCAACCTTTGCCTTGCGTCTGAGTTTGAGTCTGAGTTTGGGTCTGGGTCTGGGTCTGGGTCTGCGTGGGCGGCTCGGGCTCCGGCTCCGGCGCGATCGGCAGCAGAAACTCGCGGCTCACGCGGCCCGCGAGATCGTTCACGCGAGCGAGAAAGTCCACAAGGTAAGCGTGCAACCCGCCTCGGAGAATGTCGCGGATGCGCCCGTTCTTCAATTCCGCGCTCAATTGCGCGGCGAGTCGCGTCGCCTCGGTGTCGCGCCCTTTCGTCACCTGCCCGATAAGTTGCTCCGCTTCCGCGATGCTCGCTGCAAGCGAACGCGGCCAGTCGCCATAAAGAATGAGGAGGCCTGCGACGCGCTCCGGCGTAATGACATCGCGATAAACCCGCCGATACACCTCGAAGCCCGATACCGAGCCGAGTACCGCCACCCAATGGTGATAATCGAACGGTTGTGCCGAAGTATCGGCGCGCTGCTCCATCATTTCGAACTTGACGTCGAGAATGCGCGCCGTATTGTCCGCGCGTTCGATGAAAGTCCCGAGACGCATGAAATAAAACGCGTCGTCCTTCACGAGCGTGCCGAGCTGAACCCCGCGCGACAGATGCGAGCGAAACTTCACCCACTCGAAGAAGGTATAAGGCTCGCGCTCAAGAATGCCGTCAGCGAGCATGCGCTGGCAGTCGAGCCAGGTCGTGTTGAGCGATTCCCATAACTCGCTATTGGTGGAACTGCGCACGGCTCGCGCATTCTCGCGCGCGGCCCGCAAACAACTGACGATCGATGAAGGGTTCGATAAGTCGCGCGCCATGAAGTCGATCACTTCGCGGCTTTTCATGCCGTGGTGCGCAGCCGAATAGATGCCGCTCAATTCCGATATCGACAGCATCGCGCGCCAGCCGAGTTCCGCATATTCGTCGGACTGCGGCAAAAGCGAAAGCTGATAGTTCGCATCGAGCATCCGGGCAGTGTTTTCGGCGCGCTCGGTATAGCGCGCCATCCAGAAGAGATGATCCGCGGTACGGCTCAGCATGGGTGTTTCCGGTTGTTTGTCGTTGTCTTTAGTGGCGCCGCGTTTTCTTCAGAACTTTTCCTTAGCGCTCCAATACCCAAGTGTCCTTCGTGCCGCCGCCCTGCGATGAATTCACGACGAGCGAGCCTTCGCGCAACGCAACGCGCGTCAGACCGCCCGGGACCATGCGCACCTCGGTGCCCGACAGCACGAAGGGGCGCAGGTCGATATGGCGCGGCGCAATACCCGACTCGACATACGTCGGACACGTGGAGAGCGCGAGCGTCGGCTGCGCGATGTATTTTTCCGGATGCGCTTCGAGCACCGCACGAAACTCGGCGATTTGCGCCGTTGTGGATGCAGGCCCCACCAGCATTCCATAACCGCCCGCGCCATGCGTTTCCTTGACGACGAGTTCGGGCAAATGATCGAGGACGTACGCGAGATCGTCGGGCTTGCGGCACATCCACGTCGGGACGTTATTCAGGATCGGTTCTTCGCCGAGATAGAAACGCACCATGTCCGGCACGTAGGGATAGATCGATTTATCGTCCGCGATGCCGGTACCCACTGCATTGCACAATGAAACATTGCCCGCGCGATACGCGCCGATCAATCCCGGCACGCCGAGCGCGGAATCCGGGCGGAACACCAGCGGATCGAGAAAGTCATCATCGACGCGGCGATAGATCACATCGACACGCTGCGGCCCCTGCGTGGTGCGCATATACAGGTAGTCGTTCTCGACGAAGAGATCCTGTCCTTCGACAAGCTCGACGCCCATCTGCTGCGCGAGAAACGCGTGCTCGAAGTAGGCCGAGTTATACATGCCCGGCGTCATGACGACGATCGTCGGATTCTCGGCGGCGGCGGCTGGCGCGGACGCGCGCAAGGTGTCGAGCAGCAAGTCGGGGTAATGCGCGACCGGCGCAACGCGATTGCGCGCGAAGAGGTCGGGAAAGAGCCGCATCATCATCTTGCGGTTTTCCAGCATGTACGACACGCCCGACGGAACGCGCAGGTTATCCTCGAGCACATAGAACTCGCCCTGTCCCGCGCGCACGATATCGATGCCCGCGATATGCGCATAGATATCGCGCGCGACATCGACGCCGCGCATTTGAGGACGATATTGCGCGTTGCCGAGTATCTGCGCCTCGGGAATGATGCCCGCGCGGATGATGTCCTGATCGTGATAGATGTCGTGGATGAAACGGTTGAGCGCGTTGACGCGCTGTCGCAAGCCGCGCTCCAATGAGCGCCATTCGTCGGCCGGAAAGATGCGGGGAATGACATCGAAGGGAATCGTGCGCTCGGGAATGATGCCCGGCAGATCGCTCGTTCCATAGACTGCGAATGTGATGCCAACGCGTCTGAAGTTGAGATCCGCCTCCGCGCGCTTGATGTCGATCTGCTGCTCGCTTTGCGCGGCGAGCCAGTTCATGAAGTCGCGGTAGTGCGTGCGTGGATCGCCGACGCCGCGAAATGCCACTGCCGTCAGGCCGCGCGCCTCCAGATCGCTGCGCTCGAACATCTCGTTGAAGAATGCTTGCGTCATAGCCGGTCTTCCAAATGAAGTGCATGCCGGGGTGGCGGTTCCCGTCGCTCGTATTACTGGTTGCACTCGCGAAACGCTTGAAGAGCCAAAAGACGCGGCGTATCCGGCCTTCTGGATACGTCGATAGGCGACCTCGTAGCGCGATGCTCTCTTGATCTCTCACACCTTTTAGTGTGGAACATCGATTGCGCGGGCAGCCCAGTGCCGAATGAGAAAAAGCAACTTCAATGCCAATGATATGAGCGGTCCTCCTCCTTGAATAAAGTACGTTTGCGCCAGGCCTTTTTAACCGTTTGCACCAAAAAAGCGCATCGCGCAGGACGGTTGCACAGTCGAAGGTTGATTTTCATGCTGCATGACGGTGCGCGAAATACGGAAACCCTGTGCGGCGCCGGTATCATAGGCGTCTCATCGCACGTCAATCACGCCCATGAACACCCCTTCCGAAGCCGCACCCCGTCCCACTCTACGCGAACTTACGCCTCTCGAAGCACGCGTGCTCGGCGTGCTCGTCGAGAAACAGCATACCGTGCCGGACACATATCCTCTTTCGCTGAATTCCCTAACCTCGGGCTGCAATCAGAAGACCGCACGCGCGCCGGTGATGAACGTGAGCGAAGACGAGGTGTTGACGACCATCGATGGCCTGAAGCGCCTGAGCCTCGTTTTCGAAGGAAGCAGTAGCCGGGTGCCGCGCTTCGAACATAACGTGAATCGCGTGCTCGGCGTGCCGAGCCAGTCGGTTGCGCTGCTTGCAACCTTGTTCCTGCGCGGCCCGCAAACGGCAGCGGAACTGCGCGCGAACAGTGCGAGGCTGCATTCGTTTGCGGACATATCATCGGTCGAAAGCTTTCTCGATGAGCTTGCCGCCAACGATCCGCCGCGTGTCGTGAAGCTGTCACGCACACCCGGCGAGCGCGAAAGCCGCTGGATGCATCTGCTATGCGGCGAAGTGAGCCTGGCCGACATCCCTTTGCGCGAAACGCCGGGCGGCGAATCCTTTTCGCTTTCCGAATTCGAAGCATTGAAGTCTGAGCAAAAGCGCCTTACTCACGAAGTCGCGCAATTGCGTGCGATGGTTCAGCAAATGGCGAGTGAATTGGGTATTACGCTGAATCAATCGTCGTCCGGTGACTGAACGATGGATGAGCCGCTGAGCTCCGCGCCGCTCGTATTTCGCGACGACGGAACGCCGTACTCGCCGCGTCACGACGACATCTATCACAGCGCGGCTGGCGCGCTCGCTCAGGCGCGCCATGTTTTTCTCGACGGCAATGGCTTGCCCGCGCGCTGGCGCAAAAAGTCGCGCTTCACCGTGGTCGAGACGGGCTTCGGCATGGGCGTCAACTTCCTTGCGACATGGGCGGCATGGCGTGACGATCCACAACGCTCGCCGGCACTGGAATTCGTGTCGGTAGAGAAGCATCCATTCAGCGCAAACGATTTGCGCGCCGCGCATGCGGCGATCATCGACGACACCGCTGTCGCGCAGCTCGCCGATGCGCTTGCTTCAGCATGGCCGCCGCTCGAAGCCGGCGTGCATCGGCTGGCATTCCTCGCTGGCGCGGTCACGTTGACACTCGCTTTCGGCGATGCGGGCACGCTCTTGCCGCATCTCGCCGACCACGGCCTTGCAGCGGACGCCATCTATCTCGACGGTTTCGCGCCAGCCAGGAACCCCGACATGTGGACGCCCGCCATCTTCGCGTCGCTGGCACGCATCGCCAGAGAAGATGCGACATTCGCGACCTATACCAGCGCGGGCCTCGTCAAACGCGCGCTCAGGGATAACGGATTCGACTATCTCAAGGTCGCAGGCTTCGGCGGCAAGCGCGCAATGCTTGTCGGCAAGCGAGTTCAATCTCGATCGGTTATTGATTCGTAAGCGTTGATCGTGTTTTTGTGAAAGCACGATAACTTCTCCCTCCATTTATCGGTCGGGCAACAAAGCGGAATAAGTTGGATAATGCGCAGCCTTAGCGGCGCGGCCCTTGCTCGCATCCTGTCAGCGCTGATTCATGAGGAGATAGGCTTTGGAATCCAACAACGATAAGCCCGGCAGCCCGTGGCTCTGGGTCGTGCTATTGATACCCTACGTCGCCCTGCTCTGGCTGCCGTTCTATAACGACACGCGCCCTTCACTCGCAGGATTCCCGTTCTTTTACTGGTATCAGTTCTTGTGGGTGCCGCTCACGTCGCTCCTGCTTTATGTCGTGTACAGGGGCCTGAAATGAACGATCTCACACCGGTCGATCCGGTTGCGATGACGATCTTCATCGCGTTCTTTGCGCTCGTGACCGTCGTAGGCTTTTTTGCTGCGCGCTGGAAGCGCGGCGATCTCACGCAGCTTCACGAATGGGGCCTGGGCGGCCGTCAGTTCGGCGTGTTGATTTCATGGTTTCTCGTAGGCGGCGATTTCTATACCGCCTATACCGTGATTGCCGTGCCGGCGCTCGTCTATTCGGTGGGCGCGTATGGCTTTTTCGCGCTGCCTTACACGATCATCGTTTATCCGTTCGTATTCGCGGTGATGCCTAAGTTGTGGAAGATCGCGCATGCGAAGAACCACATCACCGGCGCCGATTACGTGCAGGGTGAATACGGCGGCAAGTGGTTTCCGGCGGCGGTGGCGGTCACGGGCATCGTTGCGACGATGCCTTATATCGCGCTGCAACTCGTCGGCATGCAAGTGGTGATCAAGGGCCTTGGCGTGACGGGCGAGCTGCCGCTTATCATCGCATTCGTGATTCTCGCGCTCTATACCTATACGAGCGGCCTGCGCGCGCCCGCGATGATAGCCTTCGTGAAAGACATCATGATCTATATCGTCGTGATCGCGGCGATATGGCTCATTCCTGTGAAGCTCGGCGGCTATGCGCACGTGTTCGACGCGGCCGATCAATACTTCAAGGCGAAAGGCGGTCCGACGGGCATCATCCTCCAGCCGGGTCAATTCACGGCGTATGCATCGCTTGCGCTGGGTTCAGCGCTCGCCGCCTTCATGTATCCGCATACGATGACCGCGGTGCTCTCGTCTTCGTCCGCGGCGACCGTGCGCAAGAACGCCATCTTTCTGCCCGCCTATACGCTGTTGCTCGGGCTGATCGCGCTGCTCGGCTATATGGCGATCGCGGCGGGCGTGCACGTGAAGTCGGCATCGGATATCGTGCCGGTCTTGTTCGGCACGTTGTTTCCATCGTGGTTCGTGGGCTTCGCGGCTGCTGCCATCGCGATCAGCGCGCTCGTGCCGGCGGCGATCATGTCGATCGGCGCGGCGAATCTGTTCACGCGCAACTTGTGGCGTCCGCTCGTTTCGCCCGACATGTCGTCGGCGGCCGAAGCATCGACTGCGAAGCTCGTGTCGCTCGTCGTCAAGTTCGGCGCGTTGCTATTCATCGTGTTCCTTCCGACGCAATATGCGATCGACCTGCAGTTGCTCGGCGGCGTGTGGATTCTGCAAATCTTCCCTGCCATCGTGTTCACGCTCTTCACGCGCAGGCTCACGACGCCCGGCCTTTTTCTCGGCTGGCTGTTCGGTATTGTTTTAGGCACGGGCCTCGCGATCTCGCAAGGACTCAAGCCGGTCTATGTCATGCATCTCGGTGACGCTTCATGGCCGGTCTACATCGGCCTGATTGCACTCGTCGTGAATATCGTCGTGACGTATGTCGTTTCGCTGGTTACACAACGCCGGTGATACCATCGGCGTCAAGACCTTTCCTTGACGCAATGCGTGTCATGACCGCAAGTGAAAACACTCTGGCCTCGTCTTCCATCGCGAATGCAGTATTCGCGCAAGACAAGCTTTCCATCGGCATAACATTGCCGATCACACGCGGCAACGAAAGCATCGTCGACTTCAACGAGCAGATGGCAATCGCGCGACTCGCCGATCAACTCGGCTTTCGCGCGCTCTGGGTTCGCGATGTTCCGCTTAATAGCATCGACTATCCGGACCCGGTCGGACATCTCGATCCGTGGGTCATGCTCGGC
The DNA here is from genome assembly GCF_046030135.1 of Caballeronia jiangsuensis. Lineage (NCBI taxonomy): Bacteria > Pseudomonadati > Pseudomonadota > Betaproteobacteria > Burkholderiales > Burkholderiaceae > Caballeronia > Caballeronia jiangsuensis. The sequence continues at coordinate 86,189 of NZ_JAQQDB010000018.1, read as the reverse complement.
GCGCTTGCATCGAATACGGAACGCATCGCGCTGATCAGCGGCGCGATCGTGTTGACGCTCAGACATCCGCTTCATGTCGCGAAGGGCGCGATCTCCGTAAGCGAGCTCTCTCAGGGACGCTTCATTCTCGGCGTCGGTTCGGGCGATCGTCCGCCGGAATATGCGGCGTTCGGCCGCGATCCCGATGAAAGACGCGATCTGTACCGACAGCATTGGGCCACACTCGCCGCAGCCGTTACCGTGCCCTCTCGCGTCATTCCGGACCACGCACCCGAAGGCGCGCCCGAGTTCTATCTCCTGCCTCGACAGAACGCTTCCATTCCGATGCTGGCCGTCGGTTCCGGCGGTCAAAGCGTCGACTGGATCGCGCGTCATTCGCTTGGCTGGATGACTTATCATCGCGAACCGCAAGCGCAGCGCGGCCGATACAGCATGTGGCGCGCAGCAGTCGATCGCGCAGCGTCCGGCGCCTTTCGCGCGTTTGGCGTCGCAATGCGGCTCGATCTCGGCAACGATGCCAACGAGCCCGCAACCGATATTTCCCTCGGCTATCGCACCGGGCGTCGCGCGCTCGTGGCGCTTTTGCACGAGATGCGCGAGAGCGGTACACATCACGTGACGCTCAACATCGCATCGGAACGACGACCTGCACGCGGTATCATCGAAGAAGTCGCCGCCTATGTGCTTCCCGAGTTTCATCGCTGAATCCGTCCTCTCATTCACGACAAAACCATGACCGCCTCATCGCCCGACGACGATATCGTTTCACTCGACGCCATCGCGCTCTCGCAAGCGATTCAAACACGCGATGTCTCGTGCGTCGAAGTATTGAACGCATATCTCGCGCACATCGATCGCATCAATCCCGCGGTCAATGCGATCGTCGCGATGCAGGATCGTGCCGTCCTGCACACGCTCGCCACCGAACGCGATACGCAATTATCCAGAGGCGAAAGCCTCGGACCTCTGCACGGCTTTCCGCAGGCGCCCAAGGACATCCTGCCCGTCGCCGGAATGGTCACGACGAAGGGCTCGCCTATATTTGCAAACGAAATCACGCGGGTCGATGCGGTCGTATTCGAACGCATGCGCAAGGCAGGTGCGATATTCATCGGCCGCACGAATTCGCCGGAGTTCGGCCTGGGCGGACACACCTATAACCCGGTGTACGGCACCACGCGCAACGCGTTCGAACAATCGCGCTCCGCTGGCGGCAGCAGCGGCGGCGCGGCCGTCTCGGTCGCACTGCGCATGCTGCCGTGCGCGGATGGCTCCGACATGATGGGTTCTTTGCGCACGCCCGCCGCGTTCAATAACGTATTCGGCTTTCGCACGACACCGGGATGCGTGCCTTATGCGCCAAGCGACGACGTGTTCTTTCAGCAATTCAGCGTCGCGGGCCCGATCGCGAGAAACATTCCCGATCTTGGGTTGTTATTGTCGGTGCAGGCGGGCTTCGATGCGCGCGCGCCGCTGTCCCGCAGAAGCGACAAGCCCGCCGATTTCGCGAACGCGCTCGATCGCGATATGCGCGGAACGCGCATCGGCTGGCTAGGCGACCTGAACGGACATCTGCCGATGGAAGCAGGCTTGATGGACACGTATGCATCGGCGCTGCATCACTTCGAAACAGTGGGCTGCACCATCGAGACGGCCAGGATCGATTTCGATCTCGATCGTCTCTGGAATGCATGGCTCGATCTGCGCAGCCTCACGTTCTCCGGCACCAACGCGCCGCTCTATCGTGACGCCGCAAAGCGCAAGCTGCTCAAACCCGAAGCGGTATGGGAAATAGAACGAGGTCTGAAGTTATCGGGAGAAGATGTTTCGCGCGCAATTCGCGACCGTGCCGCATGGTATCAGGCGATCAACGCGCTATTCGATAACTTCGACTATCTGTTGATGCCATCGGCTCAGGTCTTTCCTTTCGACGCGGAACTGGACTGGCCGCATGCCATCGCTGGCCGCGAGATGGATAGCTATCACCGCTGGATGGAAGCTGTCGTTCCAGCGACGATGGCATCGCTGCCCGCGTTGAGCGCACCGGCCGGCTTTGGCCCCGGAGGCTTGCCGGCCGGATTGCAGATCATCGGTCCGACACAAGGCGATCTGGGCGTGCTGCAACTCGGGCTCGCTTACGATCGCGCAAGCGGATTCTCAAGCGCGCGCAGTCCCTTGCTTGGCTAAAGCACGTAACGCTCAGGCCGCAGTGCTCTGCGTGCTCTTGCGCGAAGTTCTCCTCCCGGCCGGTCGGCCCGGTCGCTTCGGGCTCGAAGTGCGCGATGTCGATGCCGCACGCCCCCGCCGCGCCCCTTTCTTCGCAGTGCCGTTCTTGCCTGATGCAGCATCGATCAGATAAGCGCTGCGGTCGGGCGCATCCTTGATCCATGCCGGCGGACGCGCATGACCGCTCCAGGTCGCGCCCGATGCCGGATCGCGATACTTCGGTGGAAGTTTGGATTTGACCGCGCCATTCTTTGAAGCAGCCGATTTCTTTGAATCAGCCGGACGGCCGCGCTGTTTCATCGTTCCCAGGCCGGCTTTGGCCAGATCTGCTGTGGTCAAGCCAAATTCATCCATCATTGCCCGGATCTTGGCGATCACTTCGACCGACTCTTTTGCCCGCAAAGCATCCGCGCGCTGCTGCAATTTCCGAATCTGGTTTTCCAATTGCGCCAATGTAGCCATGTCCCCTCCCGGATCGTTGCGTTGTGGATCACGAGGCGTTTGTCTAATAAGTACCCTTGACGCCCGATTTCCGTCACAAGCAGATCTTATATGGATAACGGCGATGCTAAGCACTCTTGTGAAAAGATTGCTTTTCAATACTTCTATTCTGATGCGCCGCATATCATAAGCGTGTCACTTGCACGCTTGCGGGACATGGTGGCCGATCGATTTCTCTGTCGCGCGCTCGTCATACGATTGGTGACTCGCGCGGACCATGCAAGCGACAAAAACGCGTGCGTTGCACACGCGTCATGTCGGGTTGAAATCGATCACTCGGAAACGACGCCCGATTCCTGTTCGGCTGGTGTCAGTGCAAGCGCCAGAATCATCGCGCCACTATTGAGCGGCACTGAACTGCCGACACGCCTCGGCCTATAAACCGGTTGTCCGCGCCTGATTGCCTGCCCGCTCAATGCACATGTTCCGCGCTTGCGGGCGGTGCAAAGCGCCCAGACCTGCTCCGAGTAGTTGAACGACGTGGGATCGTGCCATGAGAGCGCCAGCGTCGATTCGCTCAGACGCTCCAGCACGCGAATATTGACGCAATGCTCTTCGGCGGGCCCGAAGCATGCGCTCTTGCCCGGCACGTTGCGCACGAGCGACCGTGTCATCAGCGCGAGCTTCTCGTTTGCTTCCGTTGGGCGGCTCGCACGGCTGTCGAGCATTGCCAGAGTACGGCTCCAGGGATCCATCAACGATGGATGCTTCATGTTCCGCTCCTGCTGGCGGCAAGTCCGCCGCGACGAAAGTCGGGAGACGTTGCCGGTGGAGTTCCGGGGAATGCGCCGCACGACCCGCTTCCTGAGCCGGTATGCCGCGCCGCTTCGGATGATCGTTCCTAGAGTAGTACACCTGAGCATGCTTTTGTTTTCATTTTTCTTGGACATAGTTCGATATGCACGCCGGCTTTGACATTTGGGATTGGCGTGACATGGTGCGCCCGGGCGGGTGCAACCCGGACTACTCAGCGGCTATTTAACGTGAAATCGACATGAACGAACGTTCGCTTAAATCATCTGATGTTATCGATGACGCGTGCGCATTGCGCCTGCTTCTGGCCGTTTGCGCACGTTTCGCGCTGAATCGAGGATGCGCGAACTCGCAGATTTCTGACACAATAAAACCAGCGAACCGCATTTCTTCTGTCGGAACATGACAAGCAAGCTCTCGATCCATGCCACGATCTCGGCAGACCGCGCCTCGGTAAGCTTTGTCGCGTTCTCTCGCGAGCAGGCTATTCAGTGCAACATCACGCGCAAGGCATTGGAGCAGTGCTTCTGGGCGCCGGCCGGTGCCAGCGACGAGCGCCTGTTAAAGGCGCTCAGCGACGGCTACGAACGGATCAGCGCTCGCGTGCATCGAAAGTTTCTCGCTCATCCATCCAGTTCGATTCATCTGGATGTCATCGATTTTTCTTCTTAGCGCGCTGCCTGCGTCGCCTTGCGCATCTTCGCCACGTCCTCGGTTGGGACCGCCGCCGTGTTGTTGTTCCAGGCGCCGCGAATGAAGGTCAGCACATCGGCGACTTGCTGATCGCTCAGCACCGGCGCATAACGAGGCATCGGATACGGTGCAGGTACGCCATTCAGCACGAGATCGCCGGTGCCGTTCAGCGTGACGTTGATGAGCGAAGACGGGTCTTTTTCCAGTACGTTCGGATTGCCCGCAAGCGGTGCGAGCATCGGCGCAAAGCCGCGGCCGTCCACGCCATGACAATGCATGCAATAGGCCGTGTAGACGCGCGCACCCGAATCCGTCGCGGCCGGGCGTGTCAATGACACTTTGGTGGCTTTCGGATCATATGAATACTGCGCGCCGCCATTCCCGCCCGATGCCGGCAATGATTTCAGGTACCGCGCCATTGCGTTGACATCGGCGTCGCTTAGTCCTTGCGTGCTGTTATTGATCACGCTCGTCATCGAGCCGAATGCCGACGCATGAGCATTCGCGCCCGTCTTTAGAAACGTAGCAACGTCCTGTTCGGACCAGCGTCCGAGTCCCGTATTGTGTTCGCCCGTCAGATTGGAAGCGAACCAGTTATCGAGCAAGCCGCCCGTCAGATATGCGCTGCTGCTTTCGTCCAGTCCTTTTTCCTGAAACGCGATGCCGCGCGGGGTATGACACGATCCGCAATGTCCGAGGCCCTGAATCAGATAAGCGCCGCGATTCCACGCGACATCCTGGCCTGCCTTGCTTCGATAAACGCCTTTATCGAGAAACACCACGTTCCAGAGTTTCAACGGCCAGCGCATATTGAGCGGCCATTTGATATCCGGCTCGCGATTCACCTGCTTGACAGCCGTGACGCCATGCATGAAATAAGCGTAGAGGGCATGCATGTCCTCATCGTTGATCTTTGCATAAGACGGATAGGGCATCGCCGGATAAAGATTGTGGCCGTCCTTGGCCACGCCCTCACGCAATGCCCGCGCGAAATCCTCTTCCGTGTAGCGGCCGATTCCTGTGTCCGGATCGGGCGTGATATTGGTCGTGTAGATCGCGCCCAATGGCGTCGTCATCGGCAAGCCGCCCGCAAGGGGCTTCCCGCGCGGCGCCGAATGGCACGCGACGCAATCGCCCGCCCGGGCGAGATACGCGCCACGCGCGACCAGCGCATCGTCGGCCGCATGGGCCGAAGCCGTGAATGCGAACAACGCCGCAATCAGAGGCTTGTATGCATTTCTCATGACAGCCTCCTCAAGCGCTTTGCAATTGATTGCCTACCGGTAACTGCCTTATCCGCTTGCCTGTCGCTGCATGGATCGCATTGGTGATAGCCGGCGCGAGCGCCGCTGTGCCAGGTTCGCCAATGCCGCCCGGCGCTTCCGTGCTCTTTACGATATGCACTTCCACCGGCGGCGTTTCGTGAATGCGCAGCATTCGATAATCGGTGAAATTGCTTTGCTCGACGCGCCCGTCCTTGATCGTGATTTCGCTATAAAGCGCAGCCGTGATGCCGAAGATGATGCCGCCCTGCACTTGCGCTTCGACTGTATTGGGATTCACGACCATGCCGCAATCCACCGCGCACACGATACGGTTCACCTTCACCGCGCCGTCCTTGTCGACCGTGACATCCGCAACGATCGAGAAGAAGCTGCCGAACGCATGCATGACCGACACGCCGCGCCCTTGTCCTTGCGGAACCGATTGCTTTCCCCAGGCGGCCGCCTGTGTCGCGACGTCGAGCACGTTACGCGCACGCGGCGACTTGCCGAGCAGAGCACGTCTGTATTCGACGGGGTCCGCTTTCGCCTGAACCGCGAGTTCATCGATAAAGCTTTCGACGACGAACGTACCGCGCGTCGGTCCCACGCCGCGCCAGAATGCGGTGGGCACGTCATGCGGTTCGAGCCGCACGTAATCGACGAGCTGGTTGGGTAAATCATAGGGAAGATCGGATGCCACTTCGACCGCGTCGGGATCGACACCGTCCTTGACAGCCGGCGGCGCAAAACGCGCGAGCACCGATGACCCGACGATGCGATGCGTCCATGCGACTGGCTTGCCGTTCGCATCGAGTCCCGCGGATAGCTTGTCGTAGTAGCACGGCCGATACATGTCGTGCTGAATGTCTTCCTCACGCGACCATGTCACCTTGACAGGCACGCCGAGCGCCTTGCCGATCTTGAGCGCTTGCGTGGCCATGTCGAATTCGAGCCGCCTGCCGAAGCCGCCGCCAAGCAGATGGTTATGCACGACGATCTTGTCGGCGGGCAAGCCGGTCGCTTTCATACCGGCATCGCGAATACGCGTAGGCACTTGCGTGCCGAGCCAGATATCGCACCCATCGGGGCGTACATGCACGGTGCAGTTGATCGGCTCCATCGTCGCATGCGCGAGAAAAGGCTGGACGTAGACGGCGTCGACACGCGTCTTCGCCTTCGAAAACGCGTCGTTCACGTCGCCTTCCTTGCGCGCGACAGCGCCCGTACGTTGCGATGCATTCGCCATGTCATCGACGATCTGCTTCGTCGATACGCCGGCGCTCGGCCCCTCGTTCCATTGAATCCGCAATGCAGCGGCGCCTCGCTTGGCAGCCCACGTATGGTCGCCGATCACCGCGACGCCATTGTCGAATTTCACTACCTGACGCACGCCGGGAATCTTCTTCGCGTTGCTATCGTCGACCGATGCGAGCGTGCCGCCGAATACAGGGCAATTCACGATAGCCGCATAAAGCATGTCGGGCAATCGCACGTCGAGACCGAACATCGCGGTGCCATCGACTTTCTCCGGCGAATCGAGACGTCTGACCGGCGTGCCGATTATCTTGAAGTTATGCGCATCTTTTAACTTGATATCTTGTGGCACCGGCAATTTCGCGGCCGCTTCGGCGAGATCGGCATAACTCGCGCTACGATCGCCCGACGCATGCATCACCTTGCCGCCCTGCGCCACGCAAGACGACGGATCGCATTGCCATTGCTGCGCCGCAGCCGCGACAAGCATCATGCGCGCGGCCGCACCCGCACGGCGCAACGGCTCCCATGCATAGCGCACGGAAGTCGAGCCGCCCGTCAGTTGGCCGCCCAATAGCGGGTCTGTGAAGAGCTTTTCGTTGGGCGGTGCATGATCGATCGTGACGCTGTCGAGCGGCACGTCGAGTTCTTCGGCGATCAACATGGGCAACGCGGTATAAACGCCCTGACCCATTTCGACCTTCGGCATGATCAGCACGATCTTGCCGCTCTTGTCGATCTGCACGAAAGCATTCGGCGCGAATACGCCGTCTTGCGGAGACTCGACGCCATCGCCGCCTATCACCGACTTGCCTTTGTTCTGATCCTGGCTCGCGGCCGGCAGGCTGAAGCCGATCAGCAATCCGCCGCTTGCGGCGACACTCGCCGTCACACCGAACTTCAGAAACGCGCGACGCGAGAACCCCGCGCGCGCCGCATGACGTCCCGCTTCAATCAATCCTTGCGACATGTCACGCCTCCTTCGCGGCTTGCTTGATGGCCGCGCGGATGCGGTGATAGGTGCCGCAGCGGCAGATATTGCCCGCCATTGCGGCATCGATATCGGAATCGTTGGGATCGGGAACGGTCGTGAGCAATGCCGCCGCGGACATGACTTGTCCGGACTGGCAATAACCGCACTGCACGACATCGAGCCGACGCCATGCTTCTTGCACTTTTTTGCCGGCAGGCGTGTCGCCGACCGCTTCGATCGTCGTCACCTTGCGATCGCCGACCGCAGCGACCGGCAACACGCATGAACGAACGGCGACGCCATCGAGATGAACGGTGCACGCGCCGCATTGCGCGATACCGCAGCCGAATTTGGTGCCTGTCAGTCCCACGATGTCGCGCAATACCCAAAGTAGCGGCATGTCGGGCGGCGCATCGACCGTATGGTTCTGGCCGTTGATGGAAAGCGTAGTCATGAGCGGCTCCGGCTTATAAGGTTTTGGCGGATATCGCAGACGGCCGACTGTGTGGGGCGGCAGTCGGTTTTCAGGCATCCGGATTGTAGCGCCGACCAAAAAATCAGGCTTGGATGACGGCGCGCTTGCGGATAACTTTGTTCTCGCGCTTAAGATTGGTGCGCGCTGTTTTGATTGCCGTGATTGCCTGAAACTCCGGTAATAACGAGAGCCTTACGGATTTAAAGAATGCTGATGGAGAAGACAGTTAGTTGCAGCGTAGATCAATTTACTTTCCACCGAGGGCCGCCATGGTTTCGTCCAGCAAGACACGCAGCCGCGCGACGCGTTTGAGATCGCGGTGATAACCGAGCCATACGTCCCTCCCAGGCGGCGCTTCACCAAGATCGAAGCGCACAAGGCGCGCATCGGCATCGCCGAGAGGACATGGCAAAACCGCATAGCCCGCACCTTGGGCACACATATGCGCTTGCGCGTCGCGATTATTGCTGCCGAAAACGATCTTCGCCTTCGGCAACATCCGCTTTACCCAAAGCACGTCCGGCAACTGATCGAATGCGCTATCCATGCTGATGAGCGTCTGCCCTTTTCCATCGCCCGCTTTCGGTGATGCAAGATCGGCACGTCCATAAAGCGCGTAATCGATATGCATGAGCTTGCGCTGTACGACATCCGGTTCATCGAATGGCGTGATGCGAAACACGAGATCCGCCTCGCGCCGCGCAAGGTTATAGCGCCGCGCATCGGTGACGAGTTCGATCGATACCTCGGGATGTTTCGCGAGAAAGCGCGCGAATATCGGCGTAAGCACATGCACGCCGAACCAGTCCGACGATGAAACCCGCAGCAAGCCCGTGAGCTTCGCGTCCTGACCCGCGAGCGCACGCGTGAAGCCGAGCGCCTCTTCTTCCATGCGTTCGGCATACGAAAGCACGGCCGCGCCTTCGTCGGTCAATACGAAACCATCGCTCGTACGCTGGAAAAGCATATGGCCCAGCGATTCTTCGAGCGCACGCAGTCGCCGCCCCATCGTCGGCTGGGTTTGCCCGATCATCCTCGCGGCCGCGCCCAACGTACCGCTTCGCGCAATCGCGAGGAAGATGCGAACGTCACTCCATTCGAGATTCGCTCCATTCATTTTCGTATGAACGCCGTGCGGTTATGTCGATTTACATGCCAACGTGCATGGCGGAGTATGAGCGCATTGCAATCAACCTTCAATGTTTCCGGGAGCCCACGATGTCCACCATGCAAGCACTCGTACTCGATCGTCATAACGGCCCGCTCGAACTCGCCGAGCTCGATCGTCCCGAACCTGGGCCGGGGCAAGTACTCGTGCGCATCGCGGCGAGCGGGCTCAACCCGCTCGACACGAAGATTCGCGCGGGCGCCGCGGCCCATGCGAAACATCCGCTTCCGCTCGTGCTCGGTATCGATATGGCCGGTGTCGTCGAAGCAGTCGGTGCGGGCGTCGATGCGTTCAAGCCGGGCGATGCGGTCTATGGCATGACCGGTGGTGTCGGCGGTATTCAGGGTTCGCTCGCGCAATATGCCGCGGTCGATGCCGCGCTTCTCGCGCATAAGCCCGCGAATCTTTCGATGCGCCACGCGGCCGCGCTGCCGCTCGCTTTCATCACGTCTTATGCGGGCATCGTCGATCGCGCGCATCTACAGGCGGGACAAACCGTGCTCGTGCAAGGCGGCGCCGGCGGCGTAGGGCACGTGTCCGTGCAACTCGCGCGCGCACTCGGCGCGCATGTATTCGCGACCGCAAGCGAGCGCGATCACGCCTTCATTCATATCCTCGATGCGACGCCGATCGATTATCGCAAGACGAGCGTCGAGCAGTACGTCGCCGCGCATACGAATGGCGCGGGCTTTGATCTCGTCGTGGATACGGTCGGCGGCGCTTCACTCGATGCATCGTTTGCAGCGGTAAAGCACTTCGGTCATGTCGTCAGCGCGCTGGGATGGGGCACTCATGCGCTCGCGCCGCTTTCGTTTCGCGAGGCAAGTTATTCGGGCGTGTTTACGCTGCATCCGCTATTGACGGGACAGCATCGCGCGCATCACGGCGAAATGCTGTATGAAGCGAAGCGGCTTGCCGAAGCGGGCAAGCTCGCGCCCCACATCGATGCGAGACGCTTCGATTTGAACAGCGCCGAGCGTGCTTATGAAGCGCTGCTGGATGGCACGGCGCGCGGCAAGATCATCGTCGATGTGGATGCAGCGCTCGTCGGCTAGGCAATCAGCCGAACACGCCCGCGAGACCGAGGAGCGCGCTCGCCGCGACGAGATAGATCGGATTGAGCTTGCTGCGATAAGCGACCGCCGCGCAAACGACCGTGCATAGCGCGCGCGACACGTTCACATCCGTCTCGCGTGCAAACACATAAGCGGCCGATACGAGCAAGCCCACGGTCACGGGTGCGAGTCCCTTGCGAATCGCGGTAACGATGCGCGAGTCCTGCCTGCGCTCCACCCATGCGCTCACGAAGTAGGCCATCAAGGAAGAAGGCAGGATCTTCGCGACCGTCGAAACGAGCGCACCGGCAAGCCCTGCCGCCTGAAAGCCGATCAACGCGACCGCCATGCCGTTCGGACCCGGCGCGGCCTGCGTGATCGAGAAGAACGTGACGAACTGCTCGCCCGTGACCCAGTGACGCGTATCGACCGCATAGCGCTGGATATCGGCGAGCGTGGCATTCATGCCGCCCACGGCGAGCAATGACCAGATCGAGCCATGTACGAAAAGATCGGCGAGCGTGCTCCACATCGCGTCAATCCTTGCGCGCGCGGCGCAGCATCGCGATCGTGCCGAGCGGCCCGAGCACGGCAAGCACGATCAGAAGCGGAATCTTCATGAGCGCAATACCGATGAACGTCGCCGCCACGAGCACGATGCTCGCCACGCTGCGGGGCAGGCTCGTCACGAGTTTGAGCACGGTCGCGATCACGAGCCCCGTCGCGGCTGGCATGAGTCCCGCGAAGAGATGTTCGGTGATCGCCGCATGTCCCCATCGGGCATACGCGTAACCGACGCCGATCGTGATGATGGTCGGCGCGAGATACAGCCCGAACACCGCGATCGCCGCGCCCTTCGCGCCGCGATATTGCCGCCCGAGCACGGTCGCGATGTTCGCGACGTTCGGGCCCGGCAGCAATTGCGCGAGCGGCAACAACTCCGCGAACTCGCGATTCGTGAGCCAGCCCAGACGCTCCACCAGCATGCGCCGCGCCCACGGCAATACGCCGCCGAAACCCGTCAGTCCGATAAAAAAGAAAGCCTTGAAGAGCGCGAACGAAGTGGGCACGGGCGGTGCGCCGGACGTGTTCGTTTCGCTCAACGATGTGGCGGCGTGGATCGTATGGGCAGTCATCGTGATGCGTGTGGTCGGGAAGGAGCGTGGTCGCTGGGGGCACCTTTATGCCGCCAGCCCTGAAAGCCATACTATCTCAGTTGCCTGACCGATGAATCACGGAAAGCCGTGGCCCTAAGGCTCCGTTAAGCCTGTTCTCCGACAATTGCGGTCTCATCGGAGGATCGGCCCATGCGACTTGAATCCGCGTCTGCTTACAATACGCCCGCACGTCTCTTTCACTGGATTACCGCACTGCTCCTGCTCGTTCAGTACGTGCTCGCCTGGACGATGCCGGACGTACATCGCGACACGAAGCCCGTTGGTTTGATCGCGTGGCACCTGGGCGTCGGCGTCGCGATCGTTCTGCTCGTATTCGTGCGCCTTCTCTGGCGCAGCATGCATGCCGCGCCGCCCGAGCCCGCATCCTTGCCGGCCGCCTTGCGCGCGCTCGGGCGATACACGCACTGGCTGCTTTACCTCCTGCTGATCGCGGTGCCGTTGATGGGCTGGGCCAATGCGTCGTCGCGGGACTGGTCCGTCACGCTGTTCGCGTCGATCCCGATGCCGCCGCTTTCGCCCACCGGATCGCCGGTCGGCCACGCGCTCGGCGACTGGCATCGCGTGTTCGCGTGGGTGCTGCTCGCGCTCGTGGGCCTGCATGTCGGTGCGGCGCTGTTTCATCAGTTCGTCTTGCGCGATAACACGCTGGCGCGCATGCTGCCGTCTCATCGCAAGCAGGCTGCGACTAAACAATGACGACGATGAGACGCGATTCCATTCTCACTCAACGCGTATCTTAGGGATATTAGCGACGAGACACGTCGTTCGTCTTTACTCTTTAATCAACGAGACGAACGATAAAAGGTGACGTCATGGCGTCCCAGACCGAACTCAGGCGCTTTACCTCCAACCTCGCCGACGAACTCGACAGCGCCGCGCTGTACGACACGCTCGCGCAAGCCGAAAAGCAGGAAGACAAGCGGCGCGTCTATGCGGAACTGGCCGAGGCCGAGCGGCGTCACGCCGACATATGGGCCGCGAAATTGCGGGCGAACGGCGTATCGGTGCGAACGCATCGCATCGGCGCGAAAACGCGGATCATGCGCACGCTCGCCCGGACGTTCGGACCGGACTTCGTGTTGCGCTCGGTCGCCGCCGGCGAAATGGCCGATCGCGACAAATATGCGGGACAGCCCGATGCGGCGCAGATGTCGGCGGAGGAACGGCATCACGCGGATATCGTGCAGGACGTGGCGAATCGCAACAAGGGTTTGAGCAAAGGAGGCGCGATTGCAGCGGCGGAATCGTGGCATCGCGGCGTGGCCTCGGGCAATGATTTGCGGGCAGCCGTGCTTGGCGCGAACGATGGCCTCGTGTCGAACTTCTGCCTCATCATGGGCGTCGCGGGCGCGGGCAGCGACAGCAGAACCGTGCTGCTTACGGCATTCGCGGGTCTTGTTGCAGGCGCAGCGTCGATGGCGCTCGGCGAGTGGCTCTCCGTGACCAACGCACGCGAACTCGCGCGCACGCAAATCGCGAAGGAAAAGGACGAGCTGGACCACATGCCCGATGCGGAGCGCCACGAACTCGCGCTCATCTATCAGGCGAAAGGCATCGACGCCGCGGAAGCCAGACGCGTCGCTGCTCAGATCATGCGCGACAAGGACAAGGCTCTGGATACGTTGACGCGCGAAGAACTCGGCCTCGATCCGCGCGAGCTTGGCGGCAATCCCTGGACCGCCGCGCTCGCATCCTTCACGTTGTTCGCGGTGGGCGCGATTATTCCGGCCATCGCGTTTCTGTGGGCGAGCGGCGCCAGCGGCATCGCGCAATGTATCGTGTTGAGCGGACTCGGCCTGGCGGGCATCGGCGTGTTCACGTCGCTGTTCAATGGACGCGGCGCGATCTTTTCGGCAACGCGGCAAGTGCTGATCGGCATGGTCGCCGCGGGTTGCACCTTCGGACTCGGCAAGCTGCTGGGCGTGTCGCTTTCGTGACATGCTTGCGGCACTACACTACGCCTTCCATCTCACTCGATCCTTCCCGATGAGCCAACTTCTCTCGCTGCGCCCTTTTGTCCCCGCCAAAGACTTCGAACTGTCCAAGCGCTTCTATGAAGCATTAGGCTTTCGCATCACGCATCAGGACGACAACATCGCGATGCTGAAAGCCGAAAGCTTCAGCTTCATTCTGCAAAACTTCTACGTCAAAGAGTTCGCGGAAAACTGCATGCTGCAACTGCTCGTGCGCGATGTCGACGCGTGGTGGCGCGACGTGAATCCCGAGAGCCTGAGCGAGCGCTTCGCCGTCAATCCCGCGCGTGCGCCCGCGATGCAGAGCTGGGGAATGAAGGTCGGCTTCGTGTTCGATCCTTCCGGCGTGCTGTGGCATGTCGCCGAGGCCCCGTTCTGACGCGCCGATGCAGCATGTGGCGCGTCATATGAATCGCGATCTCATTCTTCCAGTACGATCTGCACCTTCACGTCGGTCGGCACGCCGCTCGCCGCTTCCTCGAATGCCTTGATGCCTTCCGCGAACGGGAACGTGCGCGAGATGAACGGCTTCACATCGAGCTTGCCCGATGCGATCAACTGAATCGCACGCGGGAAGATATTGGCGTAGCGAAACACCGATTCGATGCGCGCCTCCTTGATCTGCACCGCGACCACATCGAGCGGTATCGCGTGCTGCGGCATGCCAACGAGCACGAGGCAGCCACCGGGGCACAGCAGATCGACGATGCCGTCGAACGCCTTCTCGTTGCCGCTTGCCTCCAGCACGATGTCCGCGCCCCAACCGTCTGTCAGTTCGTTGACGACATCGAGTACGCGCCGGTCGCGAATGTTCACGGCGGTCACGCCTTGCACCGCGCCGATCAGATCGAGCTTCTCCTGCACGAGATCGCAGACGATCGCGCGGCTGCAGCCGCCGGCGAGCGCGGCGAGCGCGCACATCATGCCGATCGTGCCCGCGCCGAGCACGACGGCCACGTCGCCCGGCTTGATCGCGGCTTTCTTCGCGGCCTGCAGTCCGATCGACAATGGCTCGACAATCGCGCCTTCCGCGAAGCTCACGTTATCCGGCAGCTTGTACGTGAACGCGGCCGGATGCACGACATAAGGTGCGAGACAGCCGTTGACCGGCGGCGTCGCCCAGAAGCGCACTTTCGGATCGAGGTTGTACAGACCTTCGCGCGATGCGCGCGACTCCATGTCCGGCACGCCCGGCTCCATGCAAACCCTATCGCCGGCCTTCAGATGCTTCACTTCATCGCCCACTTCGACCACTGTGCCCGATGCCTCGTGCCCGAGCACCATCGGCTCGTTGACGACGAACGGACCGATACGTCCATGCTGATAGTAATGAATATCGCTGCCGCAAATGCCGACCGTATGAATCTTGATGCGCACGTCGCGCGGACCCACGACCTGCGGCAGGCTGAACGGACGCAAGCTGATGCGTCGTGCTTCCTCGAGAACCAGTGCTTCCATCGTCGTTCCTTTGATTAGAGAAATAGGCGGGTTCAACAGGACTGGAATCCGCCGTCGACCAACAGACTCACGCCGCTCACCATGCTCGAATCGTCGGAGAGCAGATAGGCGATCGTTCGCGCCACTTCGACCGGCTGCACGAAGCGGTTCATCGGGATGCGTGCGAGCATCGGTGCGGACTTGGCGGGATCGCTCCAGGCGCGCTCGCCCATGGGCGTCATCGTGACGGTCGGCAGCACGGCGTTCACGCGGATGCCATGCGGACCGAGTTCGTTCGCCATCACGCGCGTCATGGCGTCGAGTCCGCCTTTCGATGCGCAGTACGCGGCGTGCAGCGCAAAGCCCACGTTCGCCGAGAGACTCGACACGTTGACGATCGACCCGCCCACGCCGCGCGCGATCATGCTCTTCGCGCACTCCTGCGCGACGATCATCGTGGCGCGCAGATTCACGTTCATCGTCATGTCGAAGGCTTCGACGGTCGTGTCGAGAAACGGCTCCAGGATAGCGATACCCGCGTTGTTCACCAGCAGATCGACGGGCTGAACCGCACGCGCCGCTTCGCGTGCCGCGTGAGCATCGGCGAGATCGACGGCGATGGTTTCGCAGCCCGTCTCCTTCTTCAACGCATCGAGGTCGGTGGCGCTGCGGCTCAGTGCGATCACGCGCGCGCCGCGCTCGATCAGCAGATGCACCGTGGCGTGACCGATGCCCTTGCCCGCGCCCGTGACGAGCACGGTCTTGCCCGCGAACTCGCGGTTTCTGTCGATGGCTGTCATGGTGTCGTCTTCAAGGCTCGTCGCAGAGACGTCTTGCGGTGTCTTCGTCGGTCACGAGCACCGACGGATAACGCCCGCGCAACGCCGCGCGCGTCACATGGAATTTCTTCTTGCCGCCGCTCACGAGAATCACGCGCTTCACGCGGCGCAAGTCGTCCAGCGTGATCGCGACGGTGCGGCGGTTCAGCGGATGATCGATCAGCTCGCCGTCTTCATCCATGAAATGACCGAGCATGTCGCCGACCGCGCCCGCCTTTTGCAGCGTGCGCAGTTGCTCGGGATTGTCGATGCCGTAAGTCACGACGAGCGATTCCGTCAGATCGCCGCACGTGAGCAATGCGAGGTCGGCGTTGCGCGCGAGTTCGTATGTCTCGCGCACGGTTTCTTCCTGAAGGATCACGTCGCGCGCCTTCTGGCTGCTCACGTAGATCGGCGCGGCGAAGAGATAGCCATCGGCGCGGCAGATGTTCGCGAAGTCCGACACGATATCGAACGTATTGATGCTCGGGCAATGCGACAGCCCGCCCTGCAACGACACCGCCGACACCGCGCCATACGTGCGCTGCGGCATCGCGCGCAGCACGGCGCGAATCGTGCGGCCCCAGCCGAGACCGATGGTTTGCCCTGCCACTATCTGCTTCGCGAAGTACGACGCCGCGCCGATGCCGAGCGCCGCGTTGTTCGCTTCGTTGTTCGCGCCGGTCGGCACGACGACCGCGCATTCGAGGCCGAAGCGTTTCGCGAGCGCTTCTTCCAGCGCGACGCACGGCGCGATCTTGCTGTTGATCGTGATCTGCACGAGACCGGATTCGCGGCTCGCGGCGAGCAGCCGGTTCACGCGCACGCGGTTGCTGCCGATGCGTTGCGCGATCTCCTGCTGCGTCAGATTGCCGACGTAGTAATGCCACGCGACGCGCGCCTGCAGCTCTTCTTCCGAATCGATGGAATCGTCCGCTTCCGCGATGGCGATGGGCGGTGCGCTCTTGCTCATGCTTGTGGTCATGCTGTCCATTGTTTGATGAAAGGCCGCGGCATTCTATTTCACCGCGCCCATCGTCAGGCCTTGCACCAGTCGGCCCGAGACGAGCAGCGCGAACACGACCATCGGCAGCACGATCAGCGTGCCCGTCGCCATGATCTCGCCCCACGGCAATTCATAGCCGCTCATGTAGCTCGTCGCGGCGACGGGCGATGTGATCGCGTCGCTGCGCGTCAGCACGAGCGCATAGAGCAGGTCGTTCCACGAGAAGATGAACGCGAAGATCGCGGAGACGACGATGCCCGGCATCGCGAGCGGCAGATTGATGCGCCAGAACACCCGCCACGGCGATGCGCCGTCGAGACGCGCGGCTTCGTCGAGTTCCACCGGAATATTGCGGAACTGATCGGTGCAGATCCACACGACGATCGGCAAGGAGAACGTCAGATACAGCAGGATCAGCACGATATGCGTATCGACGAGATCGAGCTTCGTCGCGATCAGGAAGAACGGCACCGCGAGCACGACCGGGCTCACCATGCGGTTCGAGATGAACCAGAACCACAGGTCTTCCTTGCCGCGGAATTCGTAGCGTGCGAGCGCATATGCGGCGGGCGTGCCGAGCAGGATCGCGAGCACCGTCGTGCTGCTCGCGATGATGAGCGAGTTCAGCAGACTGCCCGCCACGTCATGCTCGAAGAGCGCCGCCGAGTAGTGGTGAAATGTCGGCGAGAAGAGCCACTTCGGTGGATATGCGAGCGCGTCGGCCTGGCTTTTCAGGCTCGTCGTGACCATCCAGTAGAACGGAAACACCGAGGACAGAAACACGACGACGAGACCGAGAAAATGCCATACAGTGGCGCGTTTTCTTGCGGCGCGTGCGCGCTTGGCGCGCTGCGTGACTGGCATGTCGATCGAACTCACGCGGCCTCCCGATACACGAAACGGATATAAAGACGCGACAGCACGATCGTCAGGATGAGCAGGATGATCGCCTGTGCGGACGCCATGCCCTGATCGAAGAGACGAAAGCCCACGCGCTGGATATAGACGCTGATGAATTCCGTCGCGGCTCCGGGTCCGCCGCGCGTCATGGTGAAGACGGCGTCGAACATCTTGAGCATGTCGGCGGAGCGAAGAATGAGAATGGCCGTGAGACCCGGAAGCAGATACGGACGCTGCAAGTGCCAGAGAATCATGCTCCACTTCGGCGTTTCGAGGCGCGCGGCTTCCTCGGCTTCCTTCGGCACCATCGACAGTCCGGCGAGCAGGATCAGCGCGCAGAACGGCGTCCATTGCCAGATATCCATGATCATCACGGAGACGAACGCGAGCGTCGGGTCCGCGAGCCAGTCCTGCGGCGGAATGCCGATGAGGCCGGTGAGATAGTTCGCCACGCCGAACTGACGATTGAAGATCAACCGCCCGATGAGGCCGACGACCGCATACGTCGTCGCCATCGGAATGACGAGGCTCACACGCGCCGCCGCGCGCATCCACGGCAATTCCATGCGATGAAGCATGAGCGCGGCGAAGAGCCCGAGCGCGATCTCGATCGGCAAGGTGAGGCACAGGAACAATGCCGTGCGTCCGAGCGCGCCCCAGAAGCTCGGATCGGTCAGCGTCGCAACATAGTTGTCGACGCCGATGAACGGCGTGCCCGAAGCCAGATCCGCGAGCTTGTATTGATGAAACGAGTTATAGAGCGCAAGCAGCAGCGGGTAGATGCCGATGATCGCGAGCGCGGCGATTGCGGGTATCAGGAACCAGAAGGCGGGCGAGCGCGGCACGATGCCGAAATAGCGCGCGGGCTTGCGCGGCCCTCGCGCACGTATTGCAGGTGATGCCATTCGTCGCCTCCCGTTCCTTGAATGAAATTACTTCAGCAAAGGCTTCTTGCCGTCGTAATAGCCCGCTTTCTTCAGGATGTCCTCGGTCTTCTGACCGATGGTCTGCGCGCCTTCCTTCACCGTCACCTGACCGAGCATCATCTTGCTGCCCCATTCGCCGATGACTTCAGACACGGCCGGCCATTCCGGGAAGCGCGGACGATAATCCGGCACGCCGCCCTGCCACGATTCGACCATCGGCTTCACGAACGGATACTTGTCCTGCACGGCCTTGTCCTGATAGATCGCCATGCGCGCCGGCACGCCGCCCGCTTCGAGATAAGGCTTCGCCATCGCTTCGGACGTGATCCACTGAATGAAGAGCCACGACGCCGCCTGCTTCTTCGCGTTCGACTTCGCGTTCACGGCAAGCGAGAAGCCGCCGAGCGCGGGCTTGAGGCCGGCCGGACCCTTCGGCTCGGTGGTGATCGCAAGACAGTTGCCGAGCTTCGACTTGCTCGGATCGGTCAGCGTCGGATAGAACGCGGACCACTCGGTGATCATCGCGACCTGGCCTTGCGCAAGCGCGTTCACCGCTTCCGCATGATCGAAGTCGACGATGCCCGGCGGCATGTACTTCATCAGCTTCTGCCGATATTCGAGGCCCGCCTGCGATTGCGGCGACATCAGATTCGACTTGAACTTCGCATCGAGCAGCGAGCCGCCGTTCGGCCACAGCACGCGCATGAAGCTATCCGCCGATTGCGTCTCGCCGCGCCGCGACTGCAACGCGAAGGCGAACTTGTCGCCCTTCGTGAGCTTCGGCGCATAGGTGTTGAGCAACTCGTCCCAGGTCTTCGGCGGCTCGTCGAAACCGGCGTCCTTCAACATGCACTTGTTGTAGAACATGAGACCGGAATAGTTATCGAACGGCAGACCGTAAGTAACCTTGTCCCACGTGCCGAACGAATCGAGCAGGATCGGGAAGAAGCCCTTGAGATTCAGGCTCGGGTCCGCGAGCTTCGGATCGTCGGTGAACTTCTTGATCGGCACGAGCCACTTGTTGCTCGCGAATTCGCCGATCCACACGACATCGACGAGCACGATGTCCTGATCGCCGCCGCCCACGAAGTTGAGCACTTCCTTCTCGCGCGTGTTTTCGTACGGAATCACTTCCCAGCGCACCTTGATGCCCGTCTCTTTCTCGAACTGCGGGATCAGTTGCTGCGCGGCCTTGTAGCCGGGGCGATCGAGAAAGATGGCCTTGATCGTAGTGCCCGAATACGGCTGCGCCGCTTCCTTCAGAGTCCAGGCTTGCGCGTTCGATGCGGCGAACGCCGCGCTCGCCGCCAGAAGAACGACTGCCGCGACGTGTTTGATCGGCCCGAGCTGCGTGGCCGGGATGAAGCGCTTCTTCATGCCTGTCTCCTTGGTTTTTATCGAGCGGGTGAGGCTTGCGGGTTCGGTTTTGTCCTGCGTCGTTTCACTTGTAATTTCGGTTTTACAATTGTATATTTTGGCGCGAACAGGTTGTCAAGAAGAAATTCGACGATGCGTCCGATGCTGCATTGCCGCAGCGGCACAGGGAGACAACGTATGAGCGCAGTTCATTTGCAGCAAATTCGCAAGGCCTTTGCGGGCGTGGATGTTCTGAAGGGCGTGGACATCGAAGTGACCGATCGCGAGTTCATGGTCTTCGTCGGTCCTTCGGGTTGCGGAAAATCCACCTTGCTTCGCACCATCGCCGGACTTGAGCGCAGCGACTCGGGGCAAGTGCTGATCGGCGGCGAAGACGTGACCGATCTCGAACCCTCGCAACGCGGCGTCGCGATGGTGTTTCAGTCGTATGCGCTCTATCCGCACATGTCGGTGTACGAGAACATCGCGTTCGGGCTGCGCATGCTCAAGTTGCCCGAAGCGCAGATCAAGGAGCGCGTGCATCGCGCGGCGGAAATCCTGCAGATCGGCCAGTTGCTCGAACGGCGTCCGCGCGCGTTGTCGGGCGGGCAGCGTCAGCGCGTGGCGATTGGCCGCTCGATCGTGCGCGAACCGAAGGTCTTTCTCTTCGACGAACCGCTATCCAATCTCGATGCCGCGTTGCGCGTGCAGATGCGCCTCGAACTCATCAAGCTGCACAAGCAGCTCAACGCGACGATGATCTACGTCACGCACGATCAGACCGAAGCCATGACGATGGCCGATCGCATCGTCGTGCTGAATCACGGCCGCGTCGAGCAGATCGGCTCGCCGCTCGAGCTGTATCGCACGCCGCACAATCGCTTCGTTGCGGGCTTCATCGGCTCGCCGAAGATGAATTTCATGGACGTGCGCGTGATGCGCGTCGATGCCGCGGGCGTCACCATCGAATTGCCCGGCGGCGAGCCGCTCACGCTGCCGTTCGCCGCTTCGACGGTTAGAGCGGGCGAAACGCTCACGCTCGGCATACGGCCCGAGCATTTCATCGAGGCATGCGGCGGCGATATCGACAGCGGCCTGTCCGGCGAGGTCATGGTGATCGAGCATCTCGGCGGCGAGACGCTGTTGCATGTGCGGCTGCCGAACGAGCTCGTGATTCAGGTGAAAGGCTCGGGCGAATCGACGGCCGTCGAAGGACAGCGGCTGAACGCGGGCTTCAGCATTCGCCACGTGCATCTGTTCCGCGAGGACGGCAGCGCGCTCGAACGGATGCGGCCAGTGGAGCAGACCGCGACCGCCTGACGGTCAAGTTCGCGGGAGATTGCTTTTTGATCGCGCGATGACCGGCACTCGCGGTCCATAGGTCGCTAGTCGGGATTGCAAATGTTCCAGGATCGTCCGGCACAAACTGCAAAATCGCTTCCCAATGCCGCTCGATGCAACTGCCGCTTATGTGCGGCACCCCACATAGCGCGTAACACGTCGCGAATTCGTTACGTAACCCTGAACGCAACGTAACGCTCTGTAGCGCAAGCGTGACGGTCTGAGACGGCGCGCAAACGTTGTCCTGCATGGAAGAACGGCGTGAACCGCTTGGTATCGCACACAGACGCCGTGGCTGGCATGAGTCGTGCAACCGCACCCACGACCAACTGGGAGGGGATGGCTCAAGCATGAACAGAACGACACACGGCTCGCCTGTCGCGAAAGCCGCGCCGAACTCGGATCATGCATTCAGGCATCGCATACTCGATGGCCTCAAGGCCGGAGAATTCTGCATCGCCTATCAGGGAATATACCGAGTCGACAGCGGCGAACTCGCGCAAATGGAAGCGTTGATTCGCTGGCGTCATCCGGAGTACGGCGTATTGCTGCCGGGCGCATTCAGCGACGCGTTCAAGGACGCGGAGATCATGCGCGAATTCACATGGTTCGTGCTGGACGCCGTTGCGTCGGAAATCGAGGCATGGCGAGCACGCGGCGGCGCGCATTATTCGGTCGCGGTGAACGTGCCGCCATCGGTCGCGGCGCTGCCCGGCTTCGCGGATCGCATGGACTCGATCTGCCGCGCGCACGGGCTCACGCCCGATTGCATCGAGCTCGAATTGCTGGAGAGCGAGGATCTGGCGCGCATGCCGTCGATGCCGAAGGTGGTGAGGCGTCTGAAGAACAAGGGCGTGAGCGTGGCGATGGACGATTTCGGCACGGGCTACTCGTGTCTCGCCGCACTCGGTCCGATCGACTTCGGCACTGTGAAGATCGCAAAGGAACTGCTGGCCGAAGCGCCGCGCTGCCCGAATGCGTGTCTGGTGTTCTCGTCGGTGCTTGCGCTACTGACGCGGCTCAAGGTGGCGATCGTCGTCGAGGGTGTCGAGACGGCGGCGCAGGCGCAGTGGATCGCACAGTGGCCGCATGTGCTCGCGCAGGGCTTCTTTCTGGCAAGGCCCGCATTCGGCATCGATAACGTGCCCGGCGCGCGTATCGGCCGCGCGATGACGCGGCGCAGGACGACGCGGCGTGACGAGTCCCGGAGCATGCGACTCGCCGATGCGGCGTGACGTATCGAAGCGTTTCTGGCAGCCCTCGTAAAGCCAGAACTTGGCCGACGCCTCGCGCGTCGGCGTCTTTTTTTGGCTTCAAATCCTCGTACGCGTCAAATCCATCGCAGGCGCCTTCAGCTTCAACCCACCGATCGCCGCGCGCGTGCCCGCATCGACCGGCAGTCCCCATCGCTCGAAGAACTCCCTCAAATCCAGATTCGCCGCGATACACGCGCGCAACACGAAGCTCTGCACTTCGCGCTTCTCGCCGCCTTCATCCTCCGTCAGCGGATGCAACCGATAATACTTGTGCAGCCGCGCATAGAAGCCGTCGCCGAGCGCGCGGCGCAACTGTTCGTACATCACGAGCCTGATCCAGAGCGCTTCGGCTGGCACCGGAAACGACGCATCGTCGAGAAAATTGCGCGACGGCTGCGCAAGATAAAGCGCCGCGAGATCGAGCCGATTCTTCCTGCCGCGCGCATCGACCACCTGCAGCAACGGCGACGCCATCGACGTACCGAGACGCTGCAGCGCATGCAGCGAGTAGAGGTTCACCGTCGTCTCCGTGACGCCCGGCCATGTCCAGTCCCATTGCTGATACATGTGGCCCATCTCGTGCCACACGCCCCATTCATCGGCCTTCGCGGGCTGAAGCAAAGTCTCGGCGGCGCTGTTCAAAGGCAGGCCGATCATGTAGTACGTCGCATACAGATACGTGTTCTGCAACTCCGCGTGCGTGGAAATTGCGTCCTGCACGAAATGCACGCGCAATGGCGAAGGCGCATCGAGCGCGCTCGATCCGTCGAGCCCGGCCAGTTCATCGTGATAGCCCATGATGCGCTCGACGTAGCCGAGCAGCGTGGCCGGGTCCGCCGCGCCCGCCTTGTCGTACATCGAACGCGCGACGGTGAACATCGTGCGCCTGCCGACCATCTCGACGAGCGGCGCATCGGCGTAGCGTTGCAGCATCGCGCGCCATTCGAGGAGCGTCGTCGTGCCTTCGACATAGAACGGCACGGCACGGCCGCCTTCGCGCACGAAGACATCGATCGAGGTACGCGGCCGCCCGTTGAATCCGCTATCGATATATTCGAAGTAAAGCAGGCCATCGCGCGACGCGACGAACTCATTGCGCCCTTCCGTCGCGAGGATCATCTGCGGATCGCCCGCGGGCTGACGCCGGTAGAAGCCGTTCTTGTTGCCGACCATGATGACGAGGCCATCGGGGCCGTCGTCGGCGAGACCGCTTACGTCGATCACGACGGATTCGCCCTTCGACACATACAGCCCCGACGGATGAGAGTCGGTCCAGCGAAAGCCGCCGAGCCGGTCCGCTTCGATCGCATCGGGCGCATACGCGCTCAGGTGATAGCGCTTCGCGGCGTTGTCATAGGTCGATTGCGGGGCTGCATCGAGCGTGCGATACGCGTGTTCGGCGTCTTCGTTGTGCACCTCGTACAGACGCCATTGCCCGGCCTGCGCGTTCGCTTCGACCAACGCGCCGTCGCGCAGCGCATGATGCGCGACGACGAGACCCGTCTTCGTGCCGGTCGCCGCAATCGTCACCGCGTTCGCATCGGCTTCGATGCTCCAGTTCTGCCGCGCTTCGCCCGATGGCGCTTCGAGATCCACGCGCGCGCCGAGCGTCAGGTATCGTCCGTAGAGCTTCGAATACAGGCGAAAGCCGCTGCCCTCTTTATCGACGGTCCATATCTGCGCCGCGGCCAGCTCGGGCGTCCACTTCGACTGGACGAGCGCGATCGTGCCGTCCGCTTGCTGGTGCGCCGTCAATGCCTTGAACGAAGCGTTCGAGACGATATAGAAGTCGCCTTCGCCGACTTTCGCGCCCGCGCCGTAGGGCACCTGCATTGCGCCGGGCGCCACTGCAAAGCGCGAGACGCGCACGGCATCGTGTGGATAGAACGTCATCGGCGCGTAATAGCGCGACGCGGCATGCGCGTCGCACAACGCCAGGATCAACAGCCACGCTCGCCATCGCATGCTCGTATCCTCCGCGCTACATCGGCCGTGTCTCCGGCTCTTCGTCGAAGATCTGGAACTTGCGCATCTTTTCCCACAGCACCTTGCGGCTGATGCCGAGATACTGCGCCGTATCCTGTCTTCTCCAGCCGTTCGCATCGAGCGCCGCGATCACGCGATTGCGCTCGTTCATGTCCCACTTGCTGCGATCGACCAGCAAGTCCGATCCGCCTTCGGGCGCGGCTCTCGCATTGCGTGCGAGCACGAGCAGGCGCTTCACGCGCGCTTCGTCCCACGCGCCGAGTTGCCGCACCGTCACGCCCACACGCTCCGCCAGATTGCGCAGCTCGCGCACGTTGCCGGGGAAATACACATCGGCGACGGCATCGGCGAGCCAGTACGGCAGCTCGGGCAACGCATCGAGCTTCTCCTTGCCGATGACTTCGCTGATGAACGCCTTGAAGAGCGCGATCTTGTCGGCCGCGCCGCGCTCTTCGAGCGAAGGGATTTTCAGCTCGATCACCGCGAGGCGGTAATACAGGTCCGCGCGAAACGCGCCATCCTTCACGAGTTGCGGCAGGCACTTGTTGCTCGCCGCGATGAGCCGGAATTCGAGCCGCACAGGCGTCGCCGAACCGATGCGCGTGACCGCCTGATCTTCCAGCACGCGCAAGAGCTTTACTTGCTGATAGAGCGGCAAGTCGCCGATCTCGTCGAGAAAAAGCGTGCCGCCGTTCGCCTGCTCGAAGTAGCCCTTGTGCGCGAGCACCGCGCCCGTGAACGAGCCTTTCGCATGTCCGAAGAAGAGCGATTCGAAGAGGCCATCGGGAATCGCGCCGCAGTTCACCGGCACGAACGGACCGTCGCGATAACGCGTGTGCTTCTCGTGCAGCAGTTGCGCGATACGCTCCTTGCCGACGCCCGTCTCGCCATGCAGCAGCACGCTCGTGTCGCAATCGGCGAAGGTATCGACTTCATGCAGCAGCGCCTCCATGCACTCCGCATGCGCGATCAATGCGTGCGACGCCTGCGTGTCCTCGCCGTGCGCGCGCAGTTGCCGCGCGAGCTTCGCGACCATCGCGCGCAATTCCGCGCCGGTGAAATCGAGCGGCAGGATATGCGAATAGTCCGGCGGAAACATCGACGGATCGCGCTCGCGCGGAGCCGCGCCGACCCAGACCACCGGCATCGAATGACGCGCTTCCCAGTCGCGCAACACGAACGCGCCGCCATCGATCACGCTCACGCTGATGATCGCGAGCGCGGGACGGTCGGACTCGCGCGGCGCGCTGATCGACGTGCCGTCCGCGCGCAGCACGTCCACGTCCTGACCCGACATCGCACGCACCACGCGCTCGACGACGTCGGCCTTGCCCTCCCATACGTGGATATCGAGACCATCGATTTTGCTGTTCTGTCTCATGTCGTTCAGTAAGCCAGTTGCGACTCGCCGCATGTGAGCGACAGGTCGTGAATCATGCTCGTTCCCACTTGCGCGCCGAGCAGTTGCAGGACAGGCACGAGCACCTGATCGAGGCCCGTGAGCACGGTCGCGAGCATCGGCACCAGAAGACCGAGCAACAGCGGCGCGACGGTGTTGAGCAGCAAGGGCGGCAGGATCGGCGACGTGACCGAGAGTCCGCCCGGGGCCGAGAGACTCGCGCCGAGGCCCGAGAGCGCATTGGCGAGCGACGCGCCCGGCGCCGAAGGAACCGCCTGATAGTCGTCGCCATTGCCGCTCACGCCGTCGAAGGACAGCGTCGCGGCGGACGCGGGCATGGTCGCCGGCAGGCTCGCGGCGAGGCTCACGGTCAGCAGATTCGGCACGGTGACGAGCGTGGCGGGCTGCGTGCAACTGAATGCGCCCATGTTCGCGGGCGTGTCGCCGACGCAGACGTTCGCAATGCCGGTCTGCACGCCGATCACCGAGCGGCGCGCCGACGCCGCGCCCTGGCATTGCGTCGACACGAGCCACGCGGCGCCGGGCGCCACTTCGATATAGAGCGGCAGATGCACCATCGGCTGGGCGCCGCCGAAGCCCACGGGCAAGGGCAATTGCAGCACGCTGACATCGACGAACGCACGCACCTGCGCCGTGCGCGCGAACGTGCGCCAGTTGCCGCTCGCGTCCTTGCCCGCCTCGCCGATGGCGAGCACCGGCGGCTGCACGATCTGCACCTTGAGCGCCGCCGAAATCAGCCCCGGCAGCGTGAGGCCCGCGCCGACGTTCGCGGCGGCCTTGCCCGCCTGCGCGATCTCCGCCGTCACGAGCAAGGCTTCGAGCGGGTTGATGGTCGCATCGAGCGCGCTTTGCGTATTCGCGAGCCCGACCGACAGCAGTCCCGGCGCGCCGTCGATGCTGCCGAACGAAATCGTCTGGTTGCCGGGGATATTCGCGTTGACGATCGCGCCCATCGCGCCGAGCGCGGTCGAGAGATTCGCGTTCGCCACGTTCGTCGTCTGCAGCGCGGTGAGCATCAGTCTGGCGATCTGCGCGGCGGTGAGCTTCGTCGCGAGCAGCTGATCGACCGTACCGGCGCCCGCCGCCGTGACGAGATCGCCGACACGCACGCGCGCATCCGCGAGCCCCTGATACGACACCAGCGACAGATTGAGATTCGTGCCGAGCAGCGCATCGAGCAGGCTATTCACCGTGCCCGCGCCGATGCTCGCGAGCGTCGTGCCGATCGAGAACGCGCCGACGTCCGTCGACTTGGCGATGGCCGTCGCCGTCACTTGCCGCGCGGGTCCGAGAAAGAAGTAAGGCACCATGCGCGAGGCCGTCACTTTCACCGCGTTGGCAGGCGTGCCGCTCGTCGAGAAGTAGTCGGGCGCGGCGTTCGCCTGCGCGTCCCAGCGCCCGCACGTGATGGTCAGGCCGTGACCCGCGGCCGATGGATCGAAGCCGTTGCTCGTCGCGCTGCCGTTCGCGCTGGCCTTCGCGCGCGTGCAGGCGGCATCGACGACTTGCGCGCCCGCGCTCGCCGAAAGATCGACGACGCTTTGCAGGCTGCGCCGCGCGAAAAAGAGATTGCCGATATCGATCGCACCGAGCGCGGCGACGGCGACGACGAGCCAGATCGCCGCGAGCGTGCCCGCCGCGCCACGCTGGCGCCGCCGGGCCGACACGATGTATCGATGCGTCGTCATGGATCGTCAGTTCATGTCGCGATAATTCACGTCGAGCGACGGCCGCCCGGCGTCTTCGAACGAAGAGCCGTAGCGCGCCGGAATCGGCGTGTCGAACGACTTGAGATAGCGCTCGTAGGCCGCGCCCGCCTGCGCGCCGGGCATCGGCTGCGCGGGCGCCGACTCCGCGTTGCTTGCCTGAAGCGTGAGCCAGGCCTGCGTCGCATGGCCGATCTCGCTTGCGCTCTGCGCGCGCGTCGTGTGCTGCAATGCGCCGCAAGCCATGCACAGCACGAGCATGCCGATTCGTTTCATCCGCCTCTCCTCATCGTCGATATCAGCGTGACGCGACGCTCGCGCGCGCCGCATCGGCGACGCGCTTCGCATCGCCGCGAATCGCCTGCTGCACGTCCGCCGAAAACTTCTGCTGCGTCATCAGGCCCTGCGCGTTCGCCGCCTGCCCGCTCGCGAGCAGAAACAGCGCGACGTTACTCAGGATCTTCGGATTGTTCGGCGCGAGTTCGGCGGCCTTCATGAGCGGCACGCGCGCGCCCGCGACATCGCCCATGCGCAGCCGCGCGTAACCGAGATCGGACAGCGTGAGCGCATCGGTCGGCGCGCGCTTCGATGCGGCCTCGAAGCGTTGCGCCGCGCCCGCGAAATCGCCCGCCTCGCCCGCGAGCAGGCCGAGACCGCGCAGGCCGCGCGCGGCGAGCGGCGTACCGGCGAGGCGCGCATAGGCGGCGGCGCTCGCGTCGGGCTGGCCGGTCTGACGCAGCGCATCGGCGCGCAAAAGAATCGTGTCGGGCGATTCGCCGTATTGCTGCTCGTATGCGTCGATATGCGCGAGCGACGCGAACCAGAGCCCCTGCGTCTGCATCCGGTCGATGAGCGCGAGATACATGCCGGGCGTGTCGGGCGCGGCGTCCTTTTGCTGCGCCTGATCGAGCGCGGCCTGACGCTCGGCCTGAATGCCGACGCCATAACCGTTTTCCTGCTTCGTCGCGCAGGCGGCGAGCGTCGCGCAGATCAAGGGCAGAACGAGTGCACGAATCATGAGCATCCCTTTATCGATGAAGCGCCGAGAGCGAACGCACCACCGCGATGAAGCCCGGCCCCGCCGTGACGATCAGCAACGCCGGCAGGAGCGTGACGACCATGACGCCCGTCATCTTCACGGTGAGCTTGCCGATGCGCTCGCGCAGCAGCGCGCGGCGCGTTTCGCGCAGGCGGTCGCCGAATTGCCTGAGCGGCTCCTGCACCGCGCCGCCATGCTTTTCGACCTGAACGATGAGCCGCACGATCGCGGCGAGATCCTCGTTGTCGTAACTCGTCGAGAGGCGCTTCATCGACTGCTCGCGGGTGCGGCCGGTGGCGAACTGCGCCTGCGCGAGCGCGAGTTCCATCGATAGCACGGGCAGCACGTTCCTGAAGTCCTGAATCATCACTTGCAGGCTCTGATCGAGCGACAGCCCGACGCCTTGCAGGAGCCGCAGCAGATCGACGAACATCGGCAGTTCACTGCTTACCGCGCTCTGCCGCGCATTCGCCCGGCGGCGCACGAACCACTTCGGCGCCATGAAGCCCGCCGACAACGCCATGAACAGCAGCAGCACGAAGCGCGCGCCGTGCGCCGCGCCGTGCCCGAACATGAGCAATGCGAGCGGCGCCGCGAGCGCGCCCGCGATGCGCGCCGCGAGGAAATGGCCGCGCGCGCCGGCGTCGAGATAGCCGCAGCGTTCGAGCAGCCGACGATCCTCCTCCGCGACCGCGACGCGCCCGAACGGCGTATCGAGCCACGCGGCGCTCGCGCGGCCGAGCGCGGCGAGCACGCCTTTTCGCGGCGTGGTCTCCTTCGCGGGCGGCGTCGTCGTGCGCTCCTTCAACGCGTGATCGAGCGTGCGCGCCGAACGCTGCATGCGCGCGTAGCGGCCGAGCGCGAGCACGCCGCACAGACCCGCTGCGAGCGCGGCGGCTGCGAGCGCGAAAGCGCCGAGCAAGGCGGGCGTCATGTTCATGTCCTGAGCCTCGCGAGCCGGTACAGCAGCCATGCGCCGAGCATCTGAAGCGCGACGGCGACATACACGAGGCGCTTGCCGAGCGCGTCGCTCCACATCGCATCGAAATAGGCGGGGTTGGTCACGATCACCATCGCGCCGAGCAGGATCGGCAGGAGTCCGAGGACCCACGACGACAGCCGCGTTTCCGTCGATAGCGCGACCAACTCGCGGCTCGCCTGCTCCAGATCGCGCATCATCGCGGCCATGCGGTCGAGCATGACATCGGAGCGGCCGCCGTATTTCACCGATACGCGCAGCACCGAGCCGACGAGCTCGAGCTCGCGCACGCGATACATGCGCGCGACCGCGCCGAGCGCGTGATCGATCTCCGCGCCGGTGCGCAACATCGGCAGCGCGCGCTGGAGGCATTCGGAGAGCGGCGCTTCGGCGCTCGCGAGCGCGGCCTGAAACGCGGCGGGCACGCTATGGCCGATGACGATCATGCGCACGATGCCATCGAGAAACGGCGGCAGTTGCCGCACGATGCGCTGCTGGCGCTTCTGCGCGCGCCACGCGAGCCATGCGTACACGGCGGCGAGCACGAGCGCGGCGACGCCCGCGCCGATCACCGGACCGGCGCGCAGCGCGCACCAGAGCCCGGCGCACGCGGCGATGCCGAGCGTCGTGCCCGCGAGCGCGCGCGGACGTTCGATGCCCGCGCGATGCATCAGATTCGCGAACGCCGCACGCCCACGCGCAATGCCCGCCCCGATGCCATTCGGCGCCGCCGTGGCCGGCGCGCTCGCGACGGGCCGCGGAGCGTGTTGCGGCCGAGGCGCCTGCACTTGCCGATCGACGAAGCGCTCGGTCAGCGCGCGCTCGCGCGTATGCGTGCCGCGCCGCCACAGCATGAGCGCGGCCGCCGCGCACAGCAGCGCGAGCATCGCGATGATGGCGACGGCTCTATACATTGAAGCCCCCGCCGAAACGCCCCGAATGTCCGAAACCTTCCGACAGCGCGACGCCGAGCGCCTGCCGGAACTTCGCGAGCTTCGTCGAACTCGGATGGATGCCGAGCCAGGTCCAGCGATCTTCTTCGTTGCCGCTGGCGTCGACGGAAGGCTCGTAGCGATACAACTCCTGCATCGCGATGATGTTGTCGGAGAGCCCGGTCACTTCGGTCACGGAGAGAATGCGCCGCCGCCCGTTCGAGAGCCGTCCGATCTGCACGATGAAATCGATCGCGTTGGCGATCTGTCTTCTGAGGCTCGCTTCGGTGCCCTGAAAACCCGCAAAGCCCGCGAGCATTTCCAGCCGATAGAGACATTCGCGCGGCGAGCTTGCGTGGACGGTGCCCATCGAACCGTCGTGGCCGGTGTTCATCGCCTGAAGCATTTCGAGCACTTCGCCGCCGCGCACTTCGCCGACGATGATCCGGTCCGGCCGCATCCGCAACGTATTGCGCAACAGATCGCGGATCGACACGACGCCCGCGCCATCGAAACCGCCGGGCCTGCTTTCGAGCCGCACCACATGCGGATGATTCAGCGAGAGTTCCGCCGTATCCTCGATCGTCACGACGCGCTCGTGCTTCGGAATGAAGAACGCGAGCGCGTTCAGCAGCGATGTCTTGCCCGAACTCGTTCCGCCCGACACGAGCACGTTGCAGCGCGCGTCCACCGCCGCCTGCAACAGCGATGCAATGTCCTGACTGAACGTGCCGTTGGCGAGCAGATCGTCGGGGCGCAGCGGATCGCGCCTGAACTTGCGGATCGATACGACAGGACCATCGATCGACAGCGGTTCGATCACGACGTTCACGCGGCCGCCGTCGGGCAGGCGCGCATCGACCATCGGATTGGACTCGTCGAGCCGCCGTCCGATCGGCGCGAGAATGCGACGCACGATGCGCAGCAGATGCGCGTTGTCCGCGAAACGCACCGGAATCTTTTCCAGCATGCCGTGACGCGACACATACACGTCGCTGTAGCCGTTGATGAGGATGTCTTCGACGGCGGCATCGGCGAGCAGGTCTTCCAGCGGACCGAAGCCCGCGAGTTCCTTCGTCAGCGCCGCCGCAACCAGCCGCACTTCGCTCTCGTTCAGCGGCACGCGCCGCAGACGCACGAAGCTGTCCATCTCAAGATCGACGAATTGCTGAATCGCCTGACGCGACCATCGGCCGAACTCCGCGCCCAGTTCCTCGATGCGCGTAAGCAGATGCTCGTGCGCCGCCGTCGCCACATCCTGAAACTGCTGCGAATGCGCGAACGCGACGGCGTCTTCGGCCAGATCGTTCGCGAACGCGATGTCCTTGCTGAAGTCCTGAGCCATCGTCTATGACCGTCTGAGAAAGTTGGGAAGGAGATGCGCGACGTTGATCGCCGCGCGTGCGCTCAGCCGCCCGCCGCGCGCCTTCGGCTCGTGCGCGGCTTCATCGGGAAGCTCGCCATGCAGACGTGCGAGACGCGCGACCAGCGGTGCGAGCGCGCGCACGTAGGGATCGCGTTCGGCGCAATCGGCGAGGAGGCGCCCCTGATTCACCGCGCGGCCCAGCGCCTGCGCGCGCTCCGGCAGCACGCCGACGAGCGGCAGATCGAGCCGCTGCGCCAGTTGATCCGCGCCAAAATTCAGCGCGGCGTCGAACTTGTTCACGACGAGACCGATCTTCGCGGGCGGCGCGTTTTCATCGGCGGGGCGCAAGGCGTCGAGCAGCGCCATCGCCGACACCGCCGACGCGACGTTCGCATCGCAGACGAGCCATGCTTCGTCCGCGGCCTGCAAGGTCTCTCCGACGAATTCCGTATTCGAGAAGCCGCACAGATCGACGATCTGATGATCGAAATACGCGCGCAGCCGATTCAACGTGCTCACCGCCGACGCGAACGAGATCGCGCGCATCTCCGCTAGATCGGCGGGCAGCGTCGTGAGCGCGAGGCCGCTCGCGTGACGCGCGAACGCGGTGTTCACGAAGGTGTCGTCGAAGCGGCGCAGGTTGCGCACGGCATCGACGAAATGCAGCTCGCAGCGCATGTCGAGCAGGAGCGCGCTGTCGGCGGCGGGCAGGCCGAGATCGAGCAGCGCCATCGCGCGGCCCGCCCGCGTGCCGCGCCTTTGCAGACTCACCGCGAGATTCGCGGCGAGCGTGCTCACGCCCACGCCGACGCGCGCGCCGAGCAGCACCGTCAGCTTGCCGTGACGGCTCGGCGGCTCGCCGCGCGCAAGCGGCCGCTCGTCGATGAGGCGCTGCGTGATCGCGAGAACATCGTCGCCGGGCCCGCCGATATCGATGAAATCGCGCACGCCCGCGCGCAATGCCGCGAGCGCCGGCGCGGGCGTCGCCAGCGTGCCGAGCGCGACGATCGGCACGCCGGGAAAGGCATCGCGGGCCGCGTGGGCGAGCGTGCTCGCGCCGGCGTTGCTGAAATCGACGAACACGATCGCCGGCGCGCTTTCACCGATGCGCGCGACGAATCCCGCGGCATCGCACGGCGCGGCTTCGACCGCGCCCGCGTCCGCCAGCGCGTGTTGCAGCCAGTCGCGGCGCGCGGCGTCGGGGCTCGCGCAGAGAAAGCGCGTCGGCGGCGCGGAGGCGGCGCTCATCGCGAGAACCCCGGCGCGGCATCGGACGACAGCGCCCCGCCGATGAACGAACGCCACACCGGACCGTCGCGCTGTTCGGATTGCTGGCCCGGCGTCGACGGCAAGGCCGCATTCTTCGCGATCGGCGCGACGAGATGCGGCGTCACGATGATCACCAGTTCGCGATCCTGCTGCGAGTACTGCAAGGTCTTGAAGAACGCGCCGATGATCGGCAGATCGCCGAGCAGCGGCACCTTGTTGACGTTGGAGGCCGTTTCGCGATCGACCAGCCCGCCGATCACGAAGCTCTCGCCGTCGCCGAGTTCGACGGCGGTTTCCGCGCGGCGCGTGGTGAGCGCGGGCACCGACACGCCATCGATGGTGATCGCGTGCGCGAAATCGAGCTGGCTCGCCTCGGGCGCGACCTTGAGCGCGATGCGCTCCGGCCCGAGCACCGTCGGCGTCAGCGCAAGTCCAATGCCGTAGGGCTTGTAGACGATGGTCGTCGTGCCGAGCGATTGCGGCACCGGCACCGGAATCTCGCCGCCCGCGAGAAAGCTCGCGCTTTGCCCCGACAGCGCGACGAGCGTCGGCTGCGCGAGCACGCGCGCGAGGTTGTTGCTTTCGAGCAGGCTCAGGTTCGCGAACAGCCCGCGCGAGGTCGAGTTGAGCAGCAGATTGAACGCGGAGCCGATCGGCGATGTCGCGGTCACGGCGAGCGGACTGGTCGCGCCGCCCGTGACGCTCGTGAGCGCGCTCGGCGCGAAGGTGCCGAACGCGAAGCCCGCGTGGTTCTGCGAGAACAGATTGAAGCCCGCTTCCTTGAGCACGGTCTTGCTGAACTCGACCACTTTCACATCGACCTGGACGACGCTTTTCGTCGCCACCGCCGATGCATCGACGAGCGCGCCGTCCTTGCCCACCGACGCGCGTGCCGCCGCCACCGCGCGCTGATGCTTGTCCATCGTCGGCGTCGTGCCGGTAAGCACGGCGGTCTTGCCCAGCACACGCACTTGCGGCGCTTCGGCGTCGGCGAGCGCGGCACTGGCCGCCGCCGCGACCTCGACCGTGTACGACAGGGGCGCATCGCGGCCGCGTTCCCACAGCATCAGGTTCGTCGTTCCGGCCGATTTGCCGACGAGCAGCACGCCGCCGCCCTTCAGCACGTTCACATCCGCGACCGACGGATCGCCGACCGCGACGCGCGTGATCGTCCGTCCGCGCGCGAGCGGTTTCTGCGCGCCCGTCGATAGCGCGATGACGCTCGCGTCGGCGGCTGAAACCGCTTCGGATTGCGAAGCATCGCGCGATGCCGCGTACACATCGACGGCGAGCGCGGCCGCCACGCATGCGGCGAGCGCCGCGCTCTTCCATCGATTCGATCCGGTGCTGCGTTGCCGTTTTCTTGTCATCGTTATATATGGCCTGCGGTTCGTTCAATACGCGACGCGTTCCGCGCGGCCGCCGCGAATCACTTCGACCTCGTCGCTCGCGGGCGGCCGTGCGCTGCGCGGCTTATCGACGGCGCGCGCCGCGACGCGCGCGCCCGCGAGCGTGCCGAGCGAAATGCCCGCGGCTGCGCGATCGGCGGCGCTGTCGGGCCGCGCCGATGCATGCAGCGGCGCGAACGCGGGCGGCGCGGGCGCTTCGTCATCGGTTGCATTGCGCAGCGCGAGCACGAGGCGGCCCGCGCTTTCCGCGAGCGTGAGCGCGTCGATATCGGCGGTGCGGACGGCGAGCACCGCCGTGCGCGGGCTCACCTGAGCCGCGCTTTTTCCCTTGGTCTCGCCCGATCCGAGCGACGCGTCGCCCATGCTCAGCACACGCACCTTCGACAACAGCAGCCGCGCCTGCGTCGCCGCGATCTCGGCATCGCCGTTCGCCGCGCCGCCCTCGCGCTTCAGCGTGAAAAACACGTCGACGTAATCGCCCGGACGCACGTAGTTGCCGACCGCATTCGTCTCGTCGATGCGCACGGCCACCGCGCGCTCGCCCGCCACGACGACATCGGCGAGGCCGCTCGACAGCACGTCGGCGGTCAGCGGCGCGCCCTTTTGCACCGCCGAGAGCGGCACGCGTCCGACCAGCGCGGCGCTGTCGCCGAACGCGCCCGGCGACGATTCCGCCTGCATGCGCACCGTGAGCGCGTCGGCGTCGATGGCCTTGCCCGCGGGCAGATCGCGCGCCGCGACGACAACCGGCACGAGGCGCTGCGGCGTCGCCATCGCCGATGCATGCGCGGGCGCGCGGTCATGCTCCGGCGCGGGCGCGGGTTCGCGTGCGAGCATCACCGCGAAGATGCCCAGGATGAGCGCGAGCCCGAATAGCAGGATGGCGAAGGTGCGGGTGAGATGGGCCATGACGTCATCAGAAGTGGATGCGAACGCGCGCGCTCATAGCACGTTGTCCGGATCGAGTTGAACCATCGCGCGCGCGACGAGCGCATCGGGCAGCGCCAGATCGAAGAGCGGCAGCGTCGGCACGAGCGGCCGTTGCGCGTAGCCGTAATCGAGCGTGATCTCGATGCAGCGCAGCGTCGCGTCATACGCGCACGGCGCGGGCGCGGCGGTGCATTGCGCGAAGCCCGCGAGCCAGTTCGTCAGGCCCTTCGCGGTCTCGCAGGCGGCGGCGCCACGGCGCGCGAGGGCGTCGTCGACGCTCTGTGCGTTCGCCTGAAAGCGCAGCGCGGCGCGGGCGCCTTCTTCGGCCGCGAGCGTCAGCGATTGCTGCGCGACGAAGATGAGGCTGTAGGTGACGATCGCGTAGAAGACGACGAAGAACAGCGGAAACACGATCGCGAATTCGATCGCCATGTTGCCGCGTTGAGCGTGACGGCCGGGCCGGCGCGTCATGCGTGCGCTCCGGTCGCGAAAAGCGCGAGATGACCGATCGCGGCGGCCGCCAGCAACGCACCGTACGGCGTGCTGTTGCGCCTGCGTTCTTCGAGCGTCGCGGTGTCGGGGAGATCGCGCAATGCGAACACGGCGCGGCGGCGCGCGAGCAGCACGAGTGCATGCACGAACGCCGCGAGGCTCGCCGCGACCCAAATCCCGACGAGCGCACGGGGCCCGCACCACGCGCCCAGCACGGCGAACGCCTTGACGTCGGCGGCGCCCATCATGCCGAGCACATGAAACGGCATCAGCGCGACGAATCCCGCGCCGAAGCCGATGAGCGCGACGCCGATGGACGTATCGAAAGGAGAGATATGCGCGGCGGCAAACGCGAGCGCGCACGATGCACCCACGATAATGAGCGCATTCGGAATCAGCCTGCGCCGCCAGTCGAATATAACGATCGCGAGCGCCCAGGCGATAAATATCGCGGATTCGATTGAAAGCATGGCAAAGCGAAACCCTCATCCGGTTTAATACGGATGCTTGATTAAGAGACGCCCGATAATAGGAATGCCGCGCCGGAATTAACCGGCGCGAATTTCCGCGATTAGCCGATCAGGCGCGCACCGAATAACGGCGAATGCCGCTCATCGCTTCAGGACGTGGTTTTCGACAGCTCCGTCTTGATCGCTTCGAACGTGCTTTTCAGTTGAGTGGCGACATCGCCGACCGCCGTCATGATCCCGAGTGCGAGAACACCGGCGATCAGTCCATATTCGATGGCGGTAATCCCGCGGCGGTCGCGAATGAATTGCAGGATGTTTGCGTTCATTTTTATGTCCTCGGTCTGGTGCTGCTTCTCTCTGGCCGCATATGTTTTTCGTCCGTGCGTCGGGCAGGCGCGTGCAACGGCCCCGCCCGGACCACACGTCGAATGTGCATTACAACTCTGATTTTCTTGTCGCCTTCGTCCCTCTCGATAACACCTCGCGAACGTTTGCCAGGGAAAGAGGTTTCGGTTAGCCGATTTATAACGCAAGCCTATCTCAAAATCAATTATTGTCTGACCGTTTATTTGGATGCGCCCTTTGCGAATGCTGCATTTTGGCAACCGTATCCGGAATATCAGTAGAAGCAACTGTTTCGCGCGATCACAGACAGCATTTATTTCCTGCTTATCGGCAGCACAGCGCGATTGCGTAACCCATCGCGGCGTAACACGGCCAGCCGTTCGTAACGTTACATAAAGCGCTTCGGAACCGATTCACAAACGACCGCTAAAGCCCGCGCTATTACCTAAGTCCTTGACGCGTGGGATCAAATCGCTCACCGATTCATCGATCGCCCTCTTTGTCCGTGCGATGGCACACCTAATGCAGTTAATCGCCCGCGGTTCGTTCAATACAAGACATCGAGGGCCAAATGAATACGAGGAATATCGGACGCGAAATTCTGGCGAAGACCGTCGTCGCGGCGGCGGTCGCCAGCTTGCTCGCACTCAGCGCATGCGGCGGGTCAGGAACGATGAGCAAGTCGGCGGGTTCGGGCGCGGGGTCCGGCGCGATCTCGACCGGCGATGGCGGCGGCTCGGGCTCGGCTGGCGGCAGCGGTTCGGGAGCGGGGACGGGAACGGGATCGGGAACGGGGTCGGGCGGCGGTTCGGGGACCAGCACCGGCAGCACCGGTGGCGGCAGCGGAGGGACCGGCGGCGGAAGCGGCGGCAGCGGCGGATCGGGCAGCGGCTCGCCCCCTCAGCCCGTCGCGGCCGTCGCGGACAAGACCGGCAACGTGGTGTCCGCCGCGGGCGGCGCGGTATCGGGCGTCGGCACGGCGATCGGCTCGACGGCCGCGCCCGGCGTCGGCGCGGGCACCACGAAAGCCGCGGGCGATGTCGTATCGAATCTCGGCGGGGCCGTGTCCACACTCGGCGATGGCGTCTCGGCCGGGCTCGGCACCATCGGCACGAGCGCGAATCCGTTGGGCACGACGGCGGCGAGCCTCGGCGGCGGCGTCGAAAAGACGGGCGCGACGGTATCGAGCGCCGGCACGCTCGTCTCGAGCATCGGCAGCGGCGCGCTGTCGCCGCTCGCGCCCGTGACGACGCCTGTCGGCAGCATCGTCGGAATCGCGGGGAACGCCGTCACGCAGACGGGCGGCGTGCTCGGCCAGACGCTCACGACTACGCCCGTGCAACAACTCACGCAGACGGTCAGTCAGGCAATCACGCCGATCACCGCGCTCGCCGGTTCGACGACGCAGACCGTCGGCGCGGCGACCGGACTCGGCACGCCCGTCAACAATCTGCTGACGACGCTCGGCGGCACGCTCAACAACGCGGGCAAGAACATCGCCGCGACGGGCGGCAATCCGGTCACGGCGGGCGTCGGCAATCTCGTGTCGACGACGGGGCAGACGGTGGCATCGGCGGGCGGGCTGGTGCACGGCGCGCCGGGTGCGAGTCCGCTCGCGCCGCTGACGGGCGTGCTCGGCGGAGTGAGCGGATCGGGTGCGGGCGGTGTGCTTGCGCCCGTCACTGGGGTCGTCGGCGGACTGACGGGCGCGACCGGCGCGACGGGCGCAGCGGGCGGCGTGCTCGCGCCTGTCACTGGCGTCGTCGGCGCATTGACCGGCTCGCCGGGCGCCGCGGGCTCCGTGCTCGGCACCGTGACATCGGTGACAGGCGTGGTCGGCGTGACCGTCGCGGCCAACCAGGGATCGGCGACGGCGGGTGCGGGCGCAGGCGCGGGTCTTTCGACGACCACCGGCAACAACACCGGCAGCGCGAACAACGGCGGCTTGCTCGGCGCAGTGGGATCGCTCGTCGGCGGCGCGTTGGGAGGCACGCGGCGCTAGTCATCACGCTCACCGGGGCGCGAGGTCGATGAACGGCCTCGCGCCCCGCATCGACGAAGAACGCGACGACGTTCTCGCAACCCTACGAGGGCATCACAATGAAGATCCGTGAATGGACACGGGCGCTCATGCTCGCCGCGCTTGCGGCGCCGATCGCATCGCATCACGCTTACGCTCAGACGCAGCCCGCGCCGCGCGCGAATCTCGGCGGCAATCCGCTCGACGCGCTGCCGCAGGTCAACGCCCCGCCCAAAGCGCCGGTCTCGGTGAACGTCGCGCCGCCCGCCCCCGCGCTCGATGCGCTGCTCGCGCGTCATCTCACGCCGACGAAGATCGAGATCGAAGGCGTGAAGGCCCTGCCCTTCGAGCGGATCGCCGCGCGCTTCACGTCTTTCGTCGGCAAGGACGTGACCATCGGTCAGTTGATCGAGGCCGCGAACGGCGTCACCGCGCTCTACAAGGAGCACGGCTACGCGCTATCGTTCGGGTTCGTGCCGGCGCAGACGTTTCAGGACGGCGTCGTGCGCGTGACCATCGTCGAGGGATATATCGCGAAGGTCGTCGTGAAGGGGAACGCGGGCGCGGCGGAGAAACGCATCCGCGCGGTCGCAGAGCGTCTGAAAGCAGACCGGCCGCTCACGCAGGCGAGCTTCGAGCGCTATATCAACGTGCTCGGGATGATTCCGGGCGTGAAGACCAAAGCGACCGTCGCGCCGCCGCAGAACACCGATGGCGCGACCGCGCTCGAACTCGATGTCGAACGCAAGCCGTTCAATGTCAGCACCGGTATCGACTTCAATCATCCGGGCGTGCAGGGCATTCTGAGCGCGACGGAAAACGGCATGCTCGGCCTCGGCGAATCGCTTACGGCTTCCGCGCTGCTACCCAAAGGCCGCGACGATCAGACGTATTACGCGGTGAACGGCGCGTTGCCCATCGGGACCGACGGCTTCACCGCGAAGATCGATGCCTCGCATTACCACGGCCATCCCGTCGACAATCCGGGCCTGCCCTCCTATATCGAGCGCACGGTCGTGAACGACAAGCTCGCGTTTTCCGGCGTGTATCCGTTCATGCTGAGCAATGCGCGCAGCGTCGTCGGCACGGCGACCGTGTATGCGTCGCACGACGAAGACCGGCTGAAGAACACGATCGCCGCGGGCAATCCTTATCTGTCGCAGCGCTCGCAGATTCGCGTCGCGCAAGTGCAGCTCGATTACACCGGCATCGGCACGGGCGTCGTGCGGCGCGCGAGCTTCAATGTCGCGAAGGCGTTCGACGTGCTCGGCGCATCGAAGAGCGCGCAAACCAATATCGCGGGCTATGCGCCGGTCAATCCTGTTTCACTGACGTTCGTGCGCACCGGCGCGACCTACTCGCAAAGCAACGAATGGCCGTGGAAAATCGGCACGGTCGTTTCGATGACCGGCCAGTATTCGCCCGATACGCTGCCGACCTCCGAGCAGATCTCGTTCGGCGCGCAGCGTTTCGCGCTGGGTTATCAGCCGGGCGAGGCGTCGGGGGATTCGGGCTGGGGCGCGTCGTTCGAAGTGAACCGTCCGGTCGCCGTCGACATGACGTATCTCAGGAGCTTCACGCCATACGTGATGGTCGATGCCGCGCGCGTGTTTCTGCACGGCGGAACGGCGAATCCGCGCAGGTTATCCTCGGTGGGCATCGGCTTTCGGGTGTCGGATGCGAAGCACTACAGCATCGATTTGTCGGTGGCGAAGGCCGTGGGCGACGCACCGGTCGAGAGTTCGTCGCGCAGCCCGAGGATCAACGCGACGCTGTCGTATCAGCTCGACTGAAAACGCGGGAAGCGTCCCGCGTCCTCACGCTACGAATCGACAGATCATGGCGCCGACGCCGGGGCCGGCTTGCCGGCCTTCTGCGCGTTGATCTTCGCCTGCGCGTTCTGCAGATTCTGCGGATAGTTCGTCTGTTCGCCCGCCGGGTTGTAGCCGTTTTGCTCCAGTTGCTTCAGCTCGGCATTCTTCTTCGCGCGCGCTTCCTTGCGCTGGGCCTTCTTGATCTGCTTCGGCGTGGATGCGGCCGTGTCCTGCGCGTGCGCGACGGGTATCGCGACGAATGCGGCGACGGACAGAGCGAGGACGGCGAACGGTGCGGTGCGTTTCTTCATGATCGATCTTCTCCGGATGGATGGCGACAGTTGACAACAGCGCTTGCGTGGATCGCGCAAGCAATCCGCGATCCACGCGCGGCACGTTAGCACGACGCGCCGAAACCGGCAGAGGCGCCCACGACCGCTCACCGGTCCACGATGCGGCTCAGATTCCCGCGCACCCGTTGCAGCAGCGCGATCAGTTGCTCGCTTTCCTGCCGGCTGAAACCCGCGAGCGCCTCCGACGTGATCTCGTCACCGACGCGCCGCGCCTTGTCGAGCGCCTTTTCCGCCTTCGCGGTCATGCGGACCTGGCGTTCGCGGCGGTCGTCGGGATTGAGGCGCCGCTCGATCCATCCGCCCTCTTCCATGCGGTCGAGCAGACGTCCGGCGGAGATCGGCGCGACTTCGAGCAGTTCCGCGAGCCGCGCCTGATTCACTTCGCCGTAATGCGAAAGATAGGCGAGCACGCGGCACTGCGCGCGCGTGAGATTGAGCGATGACTTGGCCAATACGTCGAAACGATTGCCGCAGAGGCGGTCCACGTCCGCGACGAGAAAGCCGAAGCGTTTGTCGAGTTGGGTTTCCATCGCGCGATTATATGGAAGAGCTTTCGATGCGTGCAGTCGGCGCGCACCCGGTAATTGACCGATTGCGCCGCGTCGCGCACGGCCTATAATAAGCCTGCTTATCATCACCCTACTTACAAACGCCGCCAGTTCGCGGTCACGTCCATGTCCTCCGAAGTCTCCACGGAAAGCGCCGCGGCGCCCCTGAACCGCGGCATGCTGACCGTCTCGATCATGCTCGCGACGCTGATCCAGACGCTCGACAGCACGATCGCGAACGTCGCGCTGCCGCATATGCAAGGCAGCCTGTCGGCGTCGCAGGACGAAATCACGTGGGTGCTGACGTCCTACATCGTCGCGGCGGCGATTGCGACGCCGCTCACCGGCTGGCTTTCCGACCGGCTGAGCGTGAAAAAGCTCCTGTGCATTTCGATTGCGGGCTTCACGGTGGCGTCGGCGTTTTGCGGGCTGTCGGAGACGCTCACGCAGATCGTCGCGTCGCGGCTGTTGCAGGGCGTTTTCGGGGCGTCGCTCGTGCCGCTGTCGCAATCGATCCTGCTCGACATCAATCCGCGCGAGAAACAGGGCCAGGCGATGGCCGTCTGGGGCATGGGCGTGATGGTCGGGCCGATTCTCGGTCCGACGCTCGGCGGCTGGCTCACCGACAGCTACAACTGGCGCTGGGTATTTTTCATCAACGTGCCGATCGGCGCGTTCGCGCTCTTCGGCGTGATGACGTTCCTGCCCGCGCAGGCCGCGCGGCGCGCGGTGAAGTTCGACGCGTTCGGCTTCGCGACGCTCGGCCTCGCGATTGGCGCGTTCCAGGCAATGCTCGATCGCGGCGAACAGCTCGACTGGTTCGGCTCGATGGAAATCCGCATCGAGGCGCTGCTCGCGGCGCTCAGTTCCGTCTTCTTCATCGCGCATACGGCGACGGCCGGCGCGCGCTCGTTCTTCAAATACCAGTTGCTGAAGGATCGCAACTTCGCGACCGGCACGTGCTTCATCTTCGTGATCGGCGCGGTCATGTACGCGACGCGCGCGCTGTTACCGCCGATGCTGCAGAACCTGATGAACTATCCCGTCGCGACGACGGGCCTGGTCACGGCGCCGAGCGGCGCGGGCACGATGATCGCGATGCTCGTCGCGGGGCGGCTCCTGAAGCACATCGATGCGCGTCTGCTGTTGCTGTCGGGCTTCCTGATTTCGGCGCTGGCGCTCTGGCAGATGATGCATTACACGATCGTGCTGTCGGCGTCGGATATCGTGTGGCCGGGCGTGATCCAGGGCTTCGGGCTGGGGCTCGTGTTCGTGCCGCTGTCGGCGCTGACGTTCTCGACGCTCACGCCCGAACTGCGCGCCGACGGCACCGCCACCTACAGCCTCATGCGCAATATCGGCAGCAGTATCGGCATTTCGATCGTGCAGACGCTGATGACGCGCAACACGCAGGTCGCCCACGCGGACCTCGCCGCGCAGGTGACGCCGTTCAATCCGGCGATGCAGTCGATCCTGTCCGGCGGCTCCATGCAGGACATGGCGATGCTCAATCAGACCATCACGCAGCAGGCGTCGATGATCGCGTATCTCAACGATTTCAAGCTGATGTTCGTCGCGACGTTACTGGTGGTGCCATTGTTGTTGCTGATCCGGCCGGCGGGCAAGGGTTCCGCGGATGAATCGGTTGCGCATGCGGCGATGGATTGAGGGCGTCAGTGCTTTTTCGATAACGCCCTACACACTCACCTCCCCCCGCTCCAGCATCACCCCGAACGCATCGGCCGAAAGCGGCATCGCCAGCAAAAAGCCCTGCATCTCGTCGCACATCATGTCCTGCAACCGGTCGAGCTGCGAGCCCGTCTCGACGCCTTCCGCGACCACGTCCATGTCGAGCGAATGCGCGAGCGCGATGATCGCCGAGACGATCGCGCGCCCTTCCTGCCCGTTCTCGTCGAGTCCGTTCGTGAAGAAGCGGTCGATCTTCAACTGCTTCGCGCGAAAACGCTGCAAGTAGGCGAGGCTCGAATACCCCGTGCCGAAATCGTCGATGGCGATCTCGAAACCATTCTCCTGAAACGCGCGGATCATCTCGATGGTGCGCGGCGCGTCCTGCATCGCCACCGTCTCGGTGATCTCGAACATGATCTGCTCGCTTTGCACGCCTTCCTTGCGCACGATCGTCATGATGTTCTCGACGAGATCCGCCTCGTGCAACTGCCGCGGCGACAGGTTGATCGCCACCTTCACCGACGGACGCCCTTCCGCGCGCCAGTGCGCCAGATGCCGGCAGGTCTCGCGCACGACCCAGTAGCCGATCTGCACGATCTGACCGGAACGCTCCGCGATCGGGATGAATTCGAGCGGCGTCAGCGTGCCGATCTCCGGATGATCCAGCCGGATCAGCGCCTCCGCGCCCGCCAGTTCGCCGCTCCTGCCGCGGAACTTCGGCTGGAACAGCAGATAGAAATGACCGCCGTTCAACGCCTCGTGCAGCGCCTGCTGTATCTGCAAGGTGCGTACCGCCGCCTCGTTCATGCTGGCCTCGAAGAAGCGGTACGTGCTGCGCCCGCCGCGCTTCGCCTCGTACATCGCCACGTCGGCGTGCTTGAGCAGCGATTCGACGCTGTCGCCGTCCTGCGGATAGAGCGCGATGCCGATGCTCGGCATCACCTGCAACGGATGATTCCCGACGAGCAGGCCTTGTTTCATCGCTTCGAGGATGCGTTCGGCCATCTTCTCGGCATCGGTCGGCGCGTGCAGGTTTTCCAGCATCACGACGAATTCGTCGCCGCCCAGGCGCGCCACCGTATCGCCGCCGCGCACGCATTCCTGCAGGCGGCGCGCGAACGCCTTCAGCACCTCGTCGCCGACCGTATGGCCGAGCGAATCGTTGATGGTCTTGAAGCCGTCGATATCCATGAAGAGAATCGCGAAGCGGCTGCCGCTATGCTTCGCGTGCCTGATCGCGCGATCGATGCGCTCGTTCATCGTCCGGCGGTTCGGCAGGTCGGTGAGCGTGTCGAAGGTCGCCATGCGCACGATCTGGCCATTCAGTCGCGACACCGAGCCGGCGAGCAGCGCCGTGCGCGCGTCGAAGCGCGACAGCACGAGCGTGATGATCAGAATCGCCAGCGTAAACAGCACGATGGTGGTCGCGAGCCAGTTCGCATCGACGTCGTTGGCCGCGCCGCAGATCGAGCCCGGCAGGAACTCCGCCGCTGCATTGCCCGTGT
Source organism: Caballeronia jiangsuensis (assembly GCF_046030135.1). NCBI lineage: Bacteria > Pseudomonadati > Pseudomonadota > Betaproteobacteria > Burkholderiales > Burkholderiaceae > Caballeronia > Caballeronia jiangsuensis. The sequence continues at coordinate 41,363 of NZ_JAQQDB010000018.1, read as the reverse complement.
AGTGCATGCCGGTGATCGCGATGCCCATCACCAGCGCCGCGCCCGCGCGCTTCCCCAGCACGTTGGTCTGGTTCGCGTCCGAGAGCGTGTGCGCGATCCACAGCGCCGCGCCCGAAGCGATCACCGCGATCGCGATCGACGCGGCGAACAGGCGCGGGTCGTACACGATCGCCGGTTGCATGCGCATCGCGGCGTCGCCGGTGTAGTGCATCGCCGCGATGCCCGCGCCCATCAGCAGGCTGCTCGCGATGAGACGTCGCGCCGTCAGCCGTCTGCTCGTGATGACGAAGAGCGCGAAGAACGACACGAGCACCGCGATACCGAGCGACCCGGCCGTGATCTTGAAGTCGTAGCCGAGCGGAATCGGCAGTTCGAAGGCGAGCACGCCGATGAAATGCATCGACCAGATGCCGATGCCCATCGACGCCGCTCCGCCCGCGAGCCAGATGTGCCGAACGCGCGATTGCGCGAGCGAGGCGATCCGGCCCGAGATGTCGAGCGCGGTGTAGGAAGCGAGCGTCGCGACTACGAGCGATGTCGCGACCAGCCAGAGGTTGTATGTGCCGTGCATAGTTGCGAATAGCCCGAAGACTCGATTGCGTGAGCGTCTTATCGGCTTACGTCCGGCGATCTTTAGCCCCGGATGAGGAATATTCGCAATGCGCTTTCGGCGAACGTCAAAGCTGCGAATCGAGCAGCGCGGCGACGTGCTCCAGCAGCTTTTCGGCGAGCGGACGGCGGCGCCAGTCGTCGAGCGTGATGCGTTTCGCGCGGGCGACGTCTTCATCGAAAATCACCGTCTGTTGGCGCGCGAAATCGCGGTCGTAGATATTCAGGTTGGCCTCGTCGTTGAGCTTGAACGAACGGCTGTCGAAGTTGGTCGAGCCGACCGACACGAGATACTCATCGACGACGATGAGCTTGCAGTGGAACATCGTCGGCTGATATTCGTACATTTCGACGCCCGCCGCGAGCAGGTCGCCCCAGCACGCGCGCGACGCCTCGCGCACCGTGTGCGTGTCGATGCGCTTGCCCGGCGTGATGATGCGCACGCGCACCCCGCGCTTCGCCGCCTCGACGATCGCGTTGATGGTCAGCTTATCCGGCACGAAGTACGCGCTCGACAAATGGATGGAGCGCGTCGCGGCGGTGATCGCCATGAGATACATCAACTGCATGTCGTCGCTGCCGCCCGAGGGCGAGCTGCTGAACATATGAGCGCAGCCTTCGCCCACGGCCTCGATGTGCGGAAAATAGGTCGGGCCGTGCAGCACGTTGCCCGTCGCCTTGATCCAGTTGTCCATGAAGACCGCCTGCATCTGCCCGACCGCGGGGCCTTCGACGCGAAAATGCGTGTCGCGCCAGTGCTTCTCGTCTTGCGCGTGCCCGGTCCATTCCTCCGCGATGCCCACGCCGCCCGTGAACCCGATGTGCCCGTCGATAACGAGCAGCTTGCGGTGAGTCCGGTCGTTCATGCGCCCGAGCCCTGTCCAGTGCGGCTTGTGATACTGGATGACCTCCGCGCCCGCGTCGCGCAGCATCTTCAGGTAGCGCTTGTCCATCTTCGACGAACCGACCCAGTCGAGCAGCACGTGCACCGCGACGCCCGAGCGCGCCTTGTCGGACAGCGCGTGTGCGAAGTCCTCGCCGATCGCGCCCGACCAGTAGATGAAGGTCTCGAAGGTGATGGTTTCGCGCGCCGCGCGGATGCCTTCGAGCATCGACGGAAAGATCGCGTCGCCGTTCACGAGCACCTCGAAGCGGTTGCCGCCGATGACGGGCGGCCCGAGCAGCAGGCCCATCGAACGGATGAATTGCGGATCGTCGCTCGTGTAGAGCCGCTCGATCTTGTGCTCGATCTTCTTCTCGCCGCTCGTCAGATTCGCGATCACCAGCACGACGACGAGCGTCACGACCACGGTCAGGATAATCAGGGCAATCGTCAGCATGCGTGGGCCTCGCGAAGCGAACATTCGTCCGGAATCATAGTGCAAGCAGGTTCCGGACCGCGCATGTTTCGACTTCGCTGCGCTTAGATCGGCGCTTCGATCAGCCCTTCGCGGGCATCCAGCCCTGTTCCTGGCCGAGCTTGGCGATCTGCTTGGCGATGGTGTCGCCGAGACGCTTCTCGTCGGACGACACGCCCGCGTGCTTCGTCTCCGACACGGCATGCAGCCCGCCCGACACCGCCAGCGAACTCGCGACATGCCCCGCCGCCGCGCCGACGCCCGCCATTTCCGCGACGCCCGGCGCGTGGCCGCTGTCGGCTTTCGCGTCGAACTGTTCGAGCAGTTGCGGCGCGCCATGCGCCGGCTTGAAGACGAGCTGCACGGTCGCGCCGACCTTGCTTTCGCCCGCGCCCAGGCCGATCACCATGCGGCGGCGGCGATTGCCCGCGTCGATCGTGTTGATGCTGCCTTCCACCACCAGCACGTTCTGGTCTTGCGGCGGCGGCACGTCGGCGCGGATCGCGCGCAGACCCATCGACTGGAGCTTCGCGACGATCTCGTTCGCGACTTCCTCGCGTGCCGCGACTGCATCTTGCGCCTGCTTCTGCGCCTGCGAGTCACCGGACATCGAGGAGCTGATCTTCGAGATCAGGCCGTGGTTGTCGAGCTTGACCTCGCTTGCATCGCTCGCGAAGGTGTAGACGTAGATGTTGTCGGGACGCACGGCGGGCGTGGCCGCGACGGTCTGCACATACTGGCCGCCGTACTGGTTGTATTGGCCCGATGCCTGTGCGGGATTGCTCGCGCAGCCGGCGAGCAGCGCCGTGCCGACGACCAGGCCGGCGAGCGCCGCGCCACGCGCTTTCTTGAAGACCGCGTTGAGCGACGAGAATTTGATCGAGCTGGACATGTTGCGCCTCCGTACCGGCCGCGCCGGCAATTAATGTGTGGATTCGTGGATGCGTGACACGCCTCTCGGTTCTCGCTGCTGCTTTCGTTCTCGATCACGCAGACGCAACTATGGGCGATGGCCGCGGCGGAGGCTATCGAGCATTTATGTCGCGGGGTTTCACGAGCCGCTAACGCCCGTGGGACAAGGCTTACGCGGATTCTGGAACCTAGCGGATCGATCGGATTGACGCGCCCTATCCAGGCGTGTTGTGACCGGCTTCATTGCGCCTCGATTCGAACCAGCGGCCGAAGCTGCTTTCGAATTTCATGCTGCCCTGATGGATCAGACTGGAACGCGTGTCGATGACCGGCCGCACGCCGATTCGCGCCACGCGCCGGCAGAACGCGTAATCCTCGGACAGATAAAAGCCCGTTTCGGGATCGATCATGGTGTCGAAGAACGCATAGTGGAAATCAGTGGCTCCACGCGTGGCGGTTACACCCAGATCGCTTTCGTAGGGCGTGTAGCGCAACTCCGGAAAGTGCCGCATGAGAGCGACGAAAACCTCGCGTTTGATCAGCATGAAACCGGTAGGCGCATCGACGACTTCGAGGAAACCGTCAGCGTCCGGGGCATCGGCGGCCACGCGTGCGCTGACCGGAAACCGTCCATAGCGCGCACGAAAATCGGAATGCCGCGTGCCTGCTGGCAATGCCGCTTCGAGACCGCCTTGCGGCCAGCCTTCTGTTTTCTTCGGATAGACGCCCGCCGCGACCAGACGGTCCGCCCGCACGAGCCGCAGCACGTCTGCGGCCGTGAAGCCGATATCGCTGTCGATCCACATCAGGTGCGTGAACTCCTCATTCGCGAGAAAGTTCGCGACCATCACGTTACGCGCCCGCGTGATCAGACTTTCGAAGTTGTTGAACCCCACGGTGAAGGTAATTCCGCTGTGGAAACGGCTGTTCACCAGATCGAGCAGGCCGTTGATGTAGCACGTCGTGGCGGAGCCTCCGTAGCTCGGCGTCGCGATATAGATATGCGTCGGCTTGACAGGCGCGTTCATGGGCTTCCACGGAGGAGATCGATTACGCGCAGTATAGTTTTTTTATTCTGTGATCCTAACTAGAAAGCTCCTAAGTGGAGGTTATATCTTCAATGATGCGCACGGTTGCTGCAAACCGGTCCGCTTCTGGTTACCATCCTCGGAACCCGTCGCGCAGGCGCGTCGACGCAATCCGCAACTCGTTCGAAGGAGCAGAGATGGATCTCAAGATCGCCAACAGGCTCGCGCTGGTATCCGGATCGACTAAAGGCATCGGTCATGCGATCGCCGTGGCGCTGGCGCGCGAAGGTGCGCGCGTGATCGTCAACGGCCGTTCGCAGGCGTCCGTCGATGCGGCGCTCGCGAAACTGCGCGAACTCGTGCCGAACGCGCAGGCCGAAGGCTTCGCCGGCGACGTCTCGGACGCCGCGCAGGTCGCGGAACTCGTGAAGCGCTTTCCTCAGGTCGATATTCTCGTCAACAACATGGGCATCTTCGATCCGAAACCGTTCGAGGAAATCGCCGACGAGGAATGGCTGCGCTTCTTCAACGCCAATGTGATGTCGGGCGTGCGGCTCGCGCGCGCGTATCTGCCGAAGATGAAGGAGCAGAACTGGGGCCGCGTCGTGTTCATCAGCAGCGAAAGCGGCATCCAGATTCCCGTCGAGATGATTCACTACGGCATGACGAAATCGGCGCAAATTGCGATCGCGCGCGGCCTCGCGGAAACCTGCGAGGGCACGGGCGTCACGGTCAATTCGGTGCTGCCGGGGCCGACGAGTTCCGAGGGTGTCACCGATTTCGTCGAAAAGCTTTCGGGCGGCAAGAGCTTCCACGACTTCGAGACGCAGTTCTTCGAGGAAGCGCGTCCGACCTCGATTCTCAAGCGCTTCATCACGCCCGAGGAAATCGCGAACATGGTGGCGTATGTGTGCTCGGAACTGTCATCGGCGACGAACGGCGCGGCGTTGCGCGCGGACGGCGGCGTGATTCGCGCGGCGTTCTGAGCTTATCGGCCGCCGAGTTCGCGCGCCCTTTCGAGCGCCTCGACGATGGCCGCGACGGTTCGTTCGCGCGCGGCTTCGTCGTTCTGGCGTAGCGCATACGACGGGTGATACGTCGCGACGACCCATTTGTCCCGATACGGCACGACGCGCCCGATATGCGCCGATAACGTCGCGCGTCGTCCGAAGAGCGCCGCCAACGCCGTCGCGCCGAGCGTGACGATCACGCGCGCGCCGACCTCGTGCAACTCCTGTTCGAGCCAGTACGAGCACGCTTCGACTTCCTGCTGCGCGGGCGTCTTGTGAAGACGCCGCTTGCCGCGCGGCTCCCACTTGAAATGCTTCACGGCGTTGGTCAGATAGACCTGCTCGCGCGGCATGCCGGCACGCTGCATCGCGTCGTGAAGCAGTTGCCCCGCCGGGCCGACGAACGGCTCGCCCTTCAAATCCTCCTGATCCCCGGGCTGTTCGCCGAGCAGCATGATGCGCGCATCGGACGGACCCGCGCCGCGCACCGCCTGCGTCGCGTTGCGCCACAGATCGCAGCGGCGGCAGGTGTCGAGCGACGTGGGGGCGTCGCGTTCGGGCTGTGCGTCCTGCGCCTGCACCTGCACCGCCCTGCCGCCGAGCGCGCCGACGCTTTGCGCCTGCGCGACGCGTCGTGCGCCGCCGCGCGCATCGCTCACGAGTTTCGGAATCAGCGCGCCTTCCGGCAGCCCTTTCCAGAAACGCACCGGCATATGCTGTTCGAGCGCGGCTTCGTTCAGGCGCGCGGGGTTGAAAATGCTGCCGTAGTAGGTCATCCAGAGCGCTTCGGTGGCGTCGGGCGTATCGACGGCATGTTCCGATGCCAGCGCGCGGCGGCGTTCCAGTTGCAGGCGCTCGCCGTCGAACATCGCGGCACCGTCGGGCGTCGCGATCAGCCACGTCGAGCGTCCCATGCGCGCCGCGAAATGCTCCGCGCCCCAGGCGAGCACGTCGTGTCCGGGCTCGTACCACGCGACGTATTCGGGCGCGCCGAGCGACGCCTCGCGCTGCCGGAAGCGCACGTACGCGATCATGTCGTGCTGTGCGCGGCGCACTGCCTTCGCCATTTTGTAGAGGCGCGCGCCGTCTTCATCGGCGGGCGATGCAACCGCGCGGTCGCCCTGCGCCCAACGCCAGAGAACACGATAGAGAAAGCTCCAGCGATGCGAGTCGCGGAAATGCGCGGCGTCCTTCAAGAGCGACGCGAGTTCGCGTGAGACGCGAATTTGCGGTGCGTCCGCCGCGTTTACCCCACTTACCGATTGCGCCGGTTCGCTGAACAGCGCCGGTTCCCCTTGCGGCGTGCGCCAGTCGATCGATTCGGGCGTGAGTCCTCGCGCGAGCGCATCGAGCGCGGCGGCGCGCCAAGCGTCGAAATCGTCGTCGATGAGAAGGACATGCATCAGATCAGCGAAAGCTGCACGGGCTCCGTCGCGAGCGCGCGCCGGAGATTGTCCGAGGGCGCCTCGCCGAGCGGCGGCCGGTAATCCGCCGTGACGACGAAAGGCTTCACCTTGTCCATGGCGCAGCGCAATTTCACGAGATCCTGATAGCGCACGCGCCGCGCGCGCCGCAACTCGACAATCCGCTTCGCGTTGCGCATACCGATGCCCGGCACGCGCGCGATCATGCGCGCGGGCGCGGTGTTCAGATCGACGGGAAAGCGGTCGCGATGCGCAAGCGCCCAACCGAGCTTCGGATCGATATCGAGCGGCAGATTGCCGGCGTCGGCGAGCAACTCGGCGGCCGCGAACCCATAGCCGCGCATCAGAAAGTCGGCCTGATATAGCCGATGTTCGCGCAAAAGCGGCGGCGCTTTCGACGGCACGCCGGATGGGCTGTCGGGAATCGGACTGAAGGCCGAGTAATAGACGCGCTTCAACTGATATGAGCCGTACAGCGTTTCGGCGGTGCCGAGGATCGTGCGATCGTCGGTGTCATCCGCGCCGACGATCATCTGCGTGCTTTGCCCCGCCGGCGCGAAACGCGGTGCGCGCGGCTCCGCTTCCGACTCCTCGCGCGCGACGCGGATATTGCCCATCGCCAGCTTGATCGTGCGGCCGCTCTTTTCGGGCGCGAGACGTTCGAGACTGATTTCCGTCGGCAACTCGATATTCACGCTCAGGCGGTCAGCGTAACGTCCCGCTTGCGCGATGAGTCCGGGATCGGCATCGGGAATCGTCTTCAGATGGATATAGCCGCGAAAATGGTGCTTCTCGCGCAGCGTCTTCGCGACGAGGCCGAGCTGCTCCATCGTGTAGTTCGATGAACGAATTACACCTGAACTAAGAAAAAGTCCGTCGATGTAATTGCGGCGATAAAAGTCCAGCGTCAGGCTAACGACTTCATCCGGCGTGAAGCGGGCGCGCGGCACATTGCTGGAACGGCGGTTGATGCAGTAACGGCAGTCGTAGAGACAAAAGTTCGTCAACAAAATCTTGAGCAGCGAGACGCAGCGGCCATCCGGCGTGAAGCTGTGGCAAATGCCTGAGCCGGTGCTGGCGCCGAGGCCGTCGATGCCGCGCGACTCGCGTTTCGGCGCGCCGCCGCTCGCGCATGACGCGTCGTATTTTGCAGCGTCGGCGAGGATTTCGAGCTTTTCGGAGAGATCCATCTTGAATATGATACTGTATGTATATACAGTATCTCACGAGAGGTAAGGAGTCAAACGCAAATATGCTTGCGCACGCTTCGCGCCTGCCCGCGAGTCATCTTCCCGGAGCCCGTTTATGCGATTCGACTACAAGACGTTCCATATCGATTGCACCGCGCATCACGACCAGGACGGCAGCTACTACGCCCACGCGAAGATCACACATCTGCCGGACGAACACACGGCGCATGTGGAAGTTTTCGAATCCGGCGAACTGGATTCCTTTGCCAGCGAATCGGACGCTGTCCATTGCGCGCGGGCATGGGCCATCGAATGGTGTGACGAGGCGCTTGCGTAGTTATCGCGCGTCTTCCCGCAGCATGGTTTGACGCAACGCCGCCGCGCGCTTGCGCGCGGCACGGCGATTGCGCAAGTCAAACGGTGACACCGCAGCATTTTGCGAGGCGGTGCGCATCGAGACCATCGATCAACGGGAGGACACCATGAAAAACGCGAAGAGAACTCTGCTTGTATCGGCACTGATGCTGGGCTTGTCGGGCGCAGCGTTCGCGCAGGGCGCGGGCGGCGGTGCCGGTGGCGGTACGGCCGGCGGCAACGGCGCTGGCCAGGGCGGGACCGGCATGAGCACGCCAAACGCCAACGGTGTGACGGGCACGACGTCGGGCGCTTCGGGCGCAAGCACAATGGACTCGTCTCACAGCAACAAGATGCACAAGAACAAAAAGAGCAGCATGGACTCGGGTGCGTCGAGTGGCGGTGCCGGGAAGTCAAACTAAACTGCATTGAAGTCAGTTCCTAAGCGCGCTCGGGTCTCTTCGTGAGACCGAGCGCGCTTTTTCTTCAACTCCGCGGCACTCCCCACCAAAGCATCCCTACGAGATAGGGATTTCTCCCGCTCCCTCATCCCCGTAACTTAAGCCCTGAGCGCTATTCATTGCGCCGACGCGTCTTCTATCGTCGCGTCGGGGGAAGCATGTTGCGGCGAGTTAGCCATTGCGCTCGATCCCATCCATCGATAAAGCTGCAAGGAGTCCGAGAATCGTGTTTCCCGGCTGCTTGTGCATTCGTTTCAAGGAGCTGGAGCATGAAGGCAAAAGTCAATCCAAAACTTTTCGCGATGATGGCCGCGGGCGCGATCGTCGCCAATGTCGGCACGGCACACGCTCAGGGCATGCCCGCCGACGCGCAGCAACTCGTTCAGACGATGCGTCCGATGTACATGTCGCAAGCCACGCCCGAACAGGACCAGACCATCGCAACGCGCGCTGCTCAAACCGATGACGCCGCGTACGGCGGCATGGCCGCGGGCGCAAACGCATCCGCAAGCGGTCGCGCTCAGAGCGGCTGCCGCGACGCGGCCCGCTGCGACATCTTCTTCGGTCAGTAAGCGGACATCGTCCTACCCAAAGCGAGTCGTCCATGCGAATGACGCGATGACCGACTCGCCCGGTTTCAGCACCGCGCCGCCCTTCATCGCGCGGTCGGTATCGAGGTTCACCCAATCCGCCACGTTGCTCACCGGCTCGACGCAGAGCAAATCGGGATGCGACGCCGGCGCGTACACCACCATGTGATCGAACGGCGTCTCGGCGTCGAGCGTGATCGCGCGCCCTTCGTCCGGCCACGCGATCGTCGCCGTGCGCGACCAGCCGGCGAAGTTGTTATCGAGATCGAATGCATCGGCGGACATGCCTTCTTTCGACGCCATCGCATCGACGCACGGATGCGCTCCCGCATGCGTCGGCAACAGATCGGGCGTGCTATGCCACATTGCCGCGACGTGCGCGTGAACGCGTGTGTTTCGCGTGCGTGGATAGTATGGATGATGTCCCATGCCGAAGGGCATCGGCCGATCGGACAGGTTGCGCGCGGAGATCGTGACCGTTAGCGTGTGGGCATCGAGTGCGAATTCCTGCGTCGCTTCATACGCAAACGGCCAGTGATGCGCCGCTGCTTTCGAAGGCTCGTGCGAAAAATGCAGGCACGCGCGCGACTCCGACACCTCGCCCACGCGCCACGGCAAGCGCCATGCGTTGCCGTGAAGCGCATGCGCAAAGGCATTGCCATCGCCGGACAGATCGACGAGCGCATCGTCGAACCGAAAGCGCGCATCGCGGATGCGGTTGCAGTACGGCAGCAGCGGAAAGCTCGCCATGCCGAGCGGATCGCGGGCGGCGAGCGCGGTGGGCGTCGCGGGACGCAGCCAGTCGATCGAACGGCCATCGCGTATTTCGTCGAAGGCCGCGATCGAGCCGCCCACATGCGGCGCGAGTAGCACGCGCCGTGCGCCGTAACGCAGCTCGACGAGCGTGTCGGACAGTGCGGCGCTCAATATGCGAACTGCCGGTAGCTTTCGTCGAAGGTGCGCGCCGTCTTCTCGACCAGCGGATTGAAACGCAGGAGACGCCGCGCGCGCGCGGGCAATTCGGCGAACACGTCGCGCGGCACGTCGATATGCACCTCGGGCCGGAAGTACCACGCACGGCTGTAGCCGATCACCACCATCGGACGCGGCTCGCCGCTCAGATTCGGCGTGCCCCGATGCAGCCCGCGCACATCGCGAATCATCACGTCGCCGACTTTCATCGGCACCTGCTCGGCAGCGAAGCGCCCTGCCTCCAGACCGGCGAGCGCGTCGTCCCGCGACATGCAATGCGTGCCGCGCGTCGTTTCGAGCGGGCCGTTGCGCTCATCGACATCGACGAGCGGGAAATTCACCGCAAGCTGAAACGAAGGCGTCTCGGGCGCGTCTTCGAAAAGCGGCGGCGTATCGCGATGCCAGTCCTGGTACTCGGAGCCGGCCACGGGCGTATCGGTGGCGAGCTGACACATCACCGGATCGCGTCCGGCCACGCGCTCGACGATGCCGACGATGTCTTCATCGCAAAAGATCGACGGGTCCCCAAACACGCCTTCGAACGGCAGCGTGACGTAGTAGCGGCCCGGTCCGCGATTACCGCTCGTCGATGCTTCGCGTGCGGCTTCGATATGCGGTTGCAAAAGCGGCGCGAACGCATTGTTCCAGGCTTCGAGCGCGGCACGCGGGAAATGGTCGCGCAACAGCACGAAGCCGTCTCGTTCGAACGCTTCGGCGAACGCGTCTCGCGTGCTCTCGTCGTATTTGCCCATGCGCCCTCTCCTCGTTGCGAGTGCGAGGACAGAATCGCACGCGTGTAATCCGTTCGTCAATATTATTAGTAATAACCGGTGAAAACCCTGATCTGAAATGACCAATAAATCCGTGCTTTCCGCGGCATTCATCACTAATATTAGTGGCAAGTTCATTCGGCCCGCGCGACACGATTCGCGGAAGCTTCAGACGCCGCACGCGGCACGCACAATGAAAAAATCCACGCAACGCCGCCCGACGATGACCGACATCGCGAAGCTCACAGGAGTCTCGCAATCGACGGTCTCGCTCGTGCTGAACAACGCAAGCGGCGCGAAGTTTTCCGATACCACGCGCGACAAGGTGCTGCGTGCCGCGCAGGAACTTGGCTATCGCATGACGCAGCGCGAACCGGTCGCCGCACTGGAGAGTCAGGGCGAACGCAACCTGATCGTCTATCTCGCCGACGAAATTTCGACGAGTCCGCATCCGGTCGTCAGCATCGACGGCGCGCGCGATGCCGCGTTCGCCAACGGGCGCATGCTCGCGGTCTATTCGACGCACGGCAACGCGGAGATCGAGGCGCGCGTGCTCGACGCAACGCTCGGCAATCCGAACGTGCTCGGCGTGATCTACGCGACGGTCTACACGCGCCGGGTGACCCTGCCCGCGCTTCTCGCCAGAGTTCCGACCGTGCTGCTCAACTGCTATACGAGCGATGCGAGCGTTTCGTCGGTCGTGCCCGCCGAAGTCGCGGGCGGCCACAGCGCGACGGATCATCTGCTGGCCGCGGGCCACAAACGCATTGGTTATATCAATGGCGAGCCGTGGCAGGATGCGGCGCGCGATCGGCTGAAGGGTTACCGCACCGCGCTCGCGACGGCCGACTTGCCATACGCGCCGGAGCTCGTTCGCGAAGGCGACTGGAGCCCGGGCACCGGCTTCGAACAAACGCTCTCGCTGATGCGCGAGCCGAATCCGCCGACTGCGATCTTTTGCGCGAACGACCTGATGGCGCTCGGCGCGATCGAGGCGCTCAAACAGCTCGGCCTGCGCGTACCCGATGACGTCTCCGTGCTCGGCTACGACGATCAGGAAATCGCGCGGCACACGCATCCGCCGCTTTCCACCGTCGTCCTGCCGAACTATGAGCTCGGGCGCTGGGCGGTCGAAACGCTGCTTCAGGAAGAAGAAAACCGCGCTGCGGGCGCACCGGTGCGACGCCGCACCGTGAAGCTCGACGGTCCGCTGATCGAACGCGGCTCGGTCAGGGAAATCACCGTAGCAAAACAGCTCGCAATTAATAATATTAGCGATTGACCAGTAATAAAACGCGATGAAATAATCGCCGAAGTCGCAGTACGCATGACCACTCTCGCAGCAGGCAGACCGGGCAACACAAGCATCGGCACCACTAGAAAAAGGCAAACCATCCTATGGAGGAAGACATGCTGTCGCTAGAGAAGAAATCGCGCCTGGGCCTGCGCCCGCTCGCCGCCGCACTGACCGCCCTGACGCTCGCGGCCGGCTTCACCGCCGCGCACGCCGCCGATGACGGACTGCCGAAAATCCCGAACAAGAAGCCGTTGAAGGTCGGCTTCGCGCAGACGGAGAGCAACAACCCGTGGCGTCTCGCGGAAACGAAGAGCTTCAAGGATATCGCCGCGAAATGCGGCTGGCAGATGGTCATGACCGACGCCAACAGCTCGGCGGCCAAGCAGGTCTCGGACATCCAGAGCATGATCGCGCAGCACGTCGATCTGCTGGTGTTCCCGCCGCGTGAAGAGAAGCCGCTCGTGCCCGTCGTGATGCAGGCGAAGAAGGCGGGAATTCCGGTGATTCTCGTCGATCGCAACATCGACCAGTCGATGGCGAAGGCGGGCAAGGACTACATCACCTTCATCGGCTCGGACTTCATCGATCAGGGGCACCGCGCCGCCGACTGGCTCGTGAAGGCGACCAACGGCAAAGCGACCATCATCGAACTGGAAGGCTCTACGGGCGCTTCCGCCGCGAACGATCGCAAGAAGGGCTTCGACGAAGTCATCGCGAAGAATTCGGGCATGAAGATCGTCGCGTCGCAGAGCGGCGACTTCGCGCGCGACAAGGGCCGCCAGGTGATGGAGACGCTGCTCCAGGCGCATCCCGATGTGACCGCCGTCTATGCGCACAACGACGAAATGGCGCTCGGCGCGATCGCCGCGATCAAGGCGGCGGGCAAGCAGCCGGGCAAGGACATCGTCCTCGTGACGATCGACGGCACCAAGGGCGGGCTCGAAGCGATCAAGGCGGGCGAGCTCGGCGCGAGCGTGCAATCGAGCCCGTTCTTCGGGCCGCTCGCGTGCGATGTCGCGCAGAAGTACGCGAAGGGCGAGACGATTCCGCCGTGGGTGAAGGTTTCGGATCGCTTCTACGACAAGAGCAACGTCGACGCGAGCATGCAGTACGGGTACTGAGCGGAGTGTGTGTGTCTTGCGGGCGCCTGATCGAAGGCGCTCGCTTTTTCATTTCGACGGACTCACGGCATGGCTCAGACTCTCCTTCTCGACATGCAGGACATCGACATCGCGTTCGGCGGCGTCGCTGCGTTGAAGCGCGCGCGCCTTTCGGTCGCGGCGGGCGAAGTGCACGCGCTCATCGGCCAGAACGGCGCGGGCAAGTCCACGCTCATCAAGATTCTGACGGGCGCATATCGCAAGAGCGCGGGCACGATTCGCTTCGATGGCCGCGAAGTCGATTTCCGCACACCGAAGGACGCGCGCGAGGCAGGCATCAGCACGATCTATCAGGAGATCAACCTCGTGCCGTTCCGCTCGGTCGCGGAGAACATCTTTCTCGGGCGTGAGCCGCGCCGTCTCGGTCTCATCGACTGGAAGACGGTGCAGCGGCGCGCGGCTGAATTGCTCGAATCGTTCGGATTACGAATCGATGTGAAGAAGCCCGTGCGCGAATATTCCACCGCGATCCAGCAGATGGTCGCGCTCGCGCGGGCGGTGTCGTCGGATGCGAAGCTCGTCATCATGGACGAATCGACGTCCTCGCTCGACGAACGCGAGGTCGAACTGCTCTTCACCGTCGTGCGCCGTTTGCGCGACGACGGGCGCGCGGTGATCTTCGTGTCGCATCGGCTCGATGAACTGTATGCGCTGTGCGATCGCGTCACCGTGATGCGCGACGGTCAGACCGTCGCCGAAAACTCGATGCAGGAGATGGACAAGCTGAAGCTCGTCACGACGATGCTCGGCCGCACGCTCGCCGCCGTCGTGCACGAGGATAGCGCGGTGAAGGAAGCGAACCTCGCCAAGCGCGGACCTGTTGCGCTCTCGGCTCAAGGCCTCGCCGCGGGCACGAAAGTCACGGACGTATCGCTCGATGTGCACGCGGGCGAAGCCGTCGGTCTCGCGGGTTTGCTCGGCTCGGGACGCACGGAGACGATGCGCCTTCTCTTCGGCGCGGACCGCCCGGCGAAGGGCGCGCTCGCGGTCGGCGGCGAGAATGCCGCGTTCAAGTCACCGAAAGATGCGATCGCGCGCGGCATCGCTTATCTGACGGAAGATCGCAAGGCCGAAGGCATCGTGCCGGAGCTGTCCGTGCGCGACAACCTCACGCTCGTATGCCTGCCCGCGTTGACGAAGCGCGGCGTGGTCGATATCGCGAAACAGCGCGAGATCGTCGATGGTTTCGTCGAATCGCTCGGCATCAAGCTGCGCTCGCCGGATCAGCCGATACGCGAGCTCTCGGGTGGCAATCAACAGAAGGTGTTGCTCGCGCGCTGGCTCGCGACCCACCCTCGCCTTCTGCTGCTCGATGAACCCACGCGCGGCATCGATGTCGGCGCGAAAGCGGATGTCGCGAAGATCGTGCGCGAGTTGCGCGATGCGGGACTCGCGGTGCTGCTGTCCGCATCGGAACTGGAAGAACTCACGGCCGTGGCCGATCGCGCGGTCGTGATCCGCGATGGCGAAACGGTCGCGCAACTCGACGGCGCGCAGATGAACGAGGCATCCATCATGGACGCGATCGCGTACGGCGCGGGCGCGGAATCGACGCTCGCCGAAGCGGTGGAGGAAGCGAAACATGATCGATGACACGCAACGCGCCGCACCGATCGTGCAGGCGCCCGTGAAGAGGAAACGCGGCGTCGCGATCCAGCGCGAAGTCGCCGTGCTGCTCGCGATGATCGTCTTCAACCTGATCTTCACGCAGCACTTCCTTTCGTTGCAGACGTTCAACGTGAATCTCACGCAAGTGGTGACGATCGTGATCGTCGGCATCGGCATGACGCTGGTCGTCGCGACGGGCGGCATCGATTTGTCGGTCGGTGCTTCGATGGCGATTGCCGGTGCGCTCGCGCCGATGCTCTTCATGAATATCGACGGGCCGCTCGGCATCATTCTCGCGTTCACGTTGCCGGTCATCGCCGCTGCGTTATGCGGCGTGTTCAACGGCTTTCTCGTCACGCGTCTGAACGTGCAGCCGATCGTCGCGACGCTCGTGCTGTTCATCGCGGGTCGCGGCATCGCGCAGGTCGTCACCGATGGCAGCCTGCAAGCGTTCAACAATCCCGCGTTTCAGTGGATCGCGCTCGGCAAGGTGGCGGGCGTGCCCTTCCAGATCCTGCTGATGCTCGTGCTCGTCGCGCTCTTCACATGGATCGTGCGCAAGACGCTGTTCGGCAAATACCTGCTCGTGACGGGCGGCAACGAGGACGCCGCGTATCTCTCCGGCATTCCGACTGCGCGCGTCAAGATGATCGCGTACACGGTATGCGCGGCGCTCGCGGGACTCGCGGGGCTCATTTCGATCTCTGTGAATTCGTCGTCGGATGCGAACGTGGTGGGCCTCGGCGTCGAACTCGATGCAATCGCGGCGGTCGCGGTCGGCGGCACTGCATTGACCGGCGGCAAGGCGTATATCACGGGCACGCTGATCGGCGCGCTCATCATTCAGTTGTTGCGTTACACACTGCTCGCGCACGGCATTCCGGATGCCGCCGCGCTCGTGCTCAAGGCCGCGATCATCATTGCCGCGGTGTACGTGCAACGCAAGCGAGGCTGACTTTTCCATGAAGAAGAACCTGCCCATTCTGATCGCGCTCGTCGCGTTGCTCGTGCTGGGCGTCACGCGTTACGAGCATTTTCTGTCGGCGTATAACGTGACGTCGTTCTGGCGATACAACTCGATGTTCCTGTTGATATCGATCGGCATGGCGTTCGTGATCATCACGGGCGGCATTGATCTGTCGGTTGGTGCGGTGGCTGCGCTCGCGAGCGTCGTATCGGCGTTGGCGAGTCCGCATGGCGCGTGGGCCGGCGTGATGGCCGGGTCGTTCGCGGGACTTGCGGTCGGCGTGTTGAACGGGCTCGTCATCACGCATATGCGGATACTGCCGTTCATCGTCACGCTGGCGACGAGCCTCGGCGCGCATGGGCTCGCGCTTTTGCTCGGTCATAACGATGCGGTGGCGATATCCTCGGATACGAATTTCGCCGCATTCGGGCAAGGCGATTTTCTGGGCCTGCCGATTCCCGGAATCGTCTGCGCGGCGGCGGCGGTGATCGGGTGGATCGCGTTGCGCAGTTCACGGTTCGGGCGGCATGCGCTGGCGATCGGCGGCAGCGAAGAGGCTTCGCGTTTGATGGGACTGAACGTCGATCGCACGCTGGTCTTCGTTTATGCCGTTTCGGGTTTGCTTGCAGGCATCGCCGGCGCGATTCTCGCCGCGCAGTTCGGCGCGGGGCAGCCAAACGAGGGCGTCGGCTGGGAGCTGTTTGCGATTTCGGCCGTGGTGCTTGGGGGCACGCGATTGACTGGCGGCGAAGGTTCCATCGCGATGACGATTGCCGGTGTCGCGCTGCTTGGGCTCGTGTTCAATCTTTTGAACTTTGAAAACGGGTTGGGGTATATCTCGCTTTCGGCTTATTGGCAGTCGGTGATTCGCGGGTTGTTCTTGTTGCTGGTGATCGTGTTGCAGGCGCGGGTGTTGAGTGGAAAAAAAACGGTGAAGGTGGCGCGTTGAAAACCAACGCGGCCCGATCGCGTCGGGCCGCAGGTGGATTCGCTCACGCAATTCATCAAGCGTGCCGATGCTCCGGCAACCCCTCATGCGCAACATCCTCACGACGCGCCCCGCCGCTCACCTTCGCACCAGGAATCTCCCGCCCACGCAGCGAGCACCCCACCGTCTCGGTAACGAACAACAACGCAATCGCGCCCACCGCGCAAGCGCCCATCATGTAATACGCCGGCACCAGCGTGCTGCCCGTGCGGCCGATGAGCCAGTCGGTGACCATCGGCGCGGTGCCGCCGAAGATCGACGTCGAAATGTTATAGGCGATCGCCATCCCCGCATAACGCGCCTGCGTCGGAAACATCGCGGGGAACATCGCCGAGATGCTCGCGAGTTGCGGCACATAAAGCAGCCCCAGCACGCCAAGCCCGATCAGCGCGCCGGCAATGCCATGCGACATCAGCGTGAACATAGGCACGGCCGCGACGAAGATGCCGACGAGCGACAGCCACCACACCTTCTTGCGCCCGATGCGATCCGACAACGCGCCCGCGAACGGCAGCAGCACCATCATCGACAACATGCCGATCAGGGGCAGCAGCAGCGAAAGGTTGTCGCTCATGCCGAGTTCCTTCTTCATGAAGGTCGGCATGTACGCGAGCAGCACGTAGTTCACCACGTTCAGCGCGACCACCAGCCCGCCGAGCTGAAGCAGCGGCTTCCAGTAGCTCGCGAAAAGTTCGCGCAGCGGCAAGCCCGCGTGGTGCTCGCGTTCGGATGCTTCGGCGCACTCGCGGAACACCGGCGTGTCTTCCATCTTCGAGCGCAGATAAAGTCCGATCAGACCGAGCGGCGCCGCGACGAGGAACGGCAGACGCCAGCCCCATGCGTGCATCGCGTCGTTGCCGAGCAGGACCGAGCAGCCGAGCATCAGGAAGGCGCCAAGCGAGAAGCCCGCGAGCGTGCCGAACTCCAGGAAACTGCCACAGAAGCCGCGCTTGTGATCGGGCGCGTACTCGGCCATGAAGGTCGCCGCGCCGCCGTACTCGCCGCCCGTCGAGAAGCCCTGGACCATGCGCAACGCAACGAGCGATGCGGGCGCCCACAGGCCGATGCTCGCATACGATGGCAGGACGCCGACGAGCAGCGTCGCCATCGACATGATGATGATGGTCAGCGCGAGCACATGCTTGCGGCCGAGCCGGTCGCCGAGCGGTCCCCAGAAGAGTCCGCCGAGCGGCCGCACGAGGAAGGAAATCGCAAAGGTCGCGAGCGCGAAGAGCGTGGCCTGCGCCGTGCTGCCGGGAAAGAGCGCGGCTGAAATATAGGTGAGGCCGTAGCTGTAGATGCCGTAGTCGAACCACTCGGTCGCGTTGCCGATGGCCGAAGCCGCCATCGCGCGTCTGATGGGTGCGCGCGATTGCGCGTCTTGCGTCGTGGAGGGTTGCACGTAACTCATAGTCGTTGTCCGGGTGCGTCAGTGGCCCGGTGCTGCGCCCGAGTTCGCGCGCCACGCACCGCCTTGAGTTCAAGATACAGACGCATCCCGCATGCCTCGCATGTCCTAGGACGATCGGGACGCTGGGGTTTTCCCCGAAGCACGGGCGATTCTTGCCGATGAGTCGCCGATATCGCGGGGCTTTTTACCGCGTGTCACAGGACATTCGCGCCGGCACGCGATCAAGGCTCGGGATTGGCGATGTCCGCCGTGACGATGCGTCTGCCGAGCGCTTCGGCGGCATGTCGCGCGTCCTCGCTGGATTCGAACGGGCCGATGGTCTCGCAGCCGTCGAACGGATAGAGCACGCGCTTGTCGCGCCTGCGAACCACCTTGAGTGTGCCGATGTGCATGCCCGTCGCGTTGACCACATACGACGCGTAGATATCGAAGCCTTCGTACGTCCCTGCTTCGGAGGTGAGTGTGGTTCTGGGCATCGATCTGGACATGTTCTCGAACGTCGTGGCTGCGTGAGTACGCAATGTGCTTGGGTCGGCATCGTTTCAGCAAAATGCGTTCCGAACGTCCGGCGCGTTCCCGTCCGATGATCCGCGGACGCCGGAGCGCGTTTGCAGGCGGGCCTGCCGCGCGCAAAGCCGACACAAACCGAAGCCGTTTTCCGTGCGAGAATTCGAAAATCGCCTGCGTGCCATGAAGCGCGTCGCAAGCGATTCGAACCTTAATACGTGCATTGCCGGCACATGACGTCGCCGCATCGAGACCGGGCGAGGAGACCAAGCGTCGATGAAAGCTGACAATCTAATCGCGGATACGAGAATGAACGGGCTAGACCCGAGCTTTCTCCTGGGCGGCGGCGAAATGGGCGCGCTCATCCGCGAGGTCGATTGGACACAGACTGCGCTCGGCTCGCCCGAACACTGGCCGCAAAGTCTCAAGACGGCCATCCGCATCATGCTGACGTCGCGCCAGCCGATCTGGGTCGGCTGGGGGCCCGACCTGCTCTTCTTCTATAACGACGCGTACAAGCCGATCATCGGCGGCAAGCATCCGCAGGCGCTCGGCCGGCCGACGTCGGTGGTGTGGCGCGAAATCTGGAACGAGATCGGCCCGCTCCTCGACACCGCGCTCGTGGGCGTCGAAGGCACTTACGTCGAACAGAAGCTCCTCATCATGGAGCGCAACGGCTTCCCGGAGGAAACGTATTACACGTTCTCCTACAGCCCGATTCCCGACGACCGCGGCGGCGCGGGCGGCATCATCTGCGCGAACAGCGACGACACGCAACGCGTGCTCGGCGAGCGCCAGTTGAACGTGCTGCGCGAGCTGGCGGCATCGGCGGCCGACGCCCGCACCTGGCGCGAGGCGTGCGAACGTTCGATGAACGCGCTCGAAGGCGCATCGCGCGACATGCCCTTCGCGCTGCTCTATGCGGTCGAACCCGGCGGCGACACGGCTGCGCTCGTCGGCGCTTGCGGCATCGGGCCGGAGCATCGCGCCGCGCCCGCGGTCCTGCACGCGGCGCACCCGAACCCGTGGCCCTTCCACGAGGTGCTGCGCGACAACGAGGCGCGCATCGTCACGAATCTGGATCGCCTGATCGACGCGCCGCTGCCCACCGGCGCATGGAGCGTCGCGCCGGCGAGCGCGGTGATCGTGCCCATCGCGCCCTCGGGCGACACGGGCCGCTCGAGCGTGCTGATCGCCGCGCTCAATCCCTATCGCCTGTTCGACGAAGGGTATCGCGCGTTCGTCAATCTGGTCGCGGGCCAGATCGGCGCGGCGATCGGCTACGCGCACGCCTACGACGAAGAGCGCCGGCGCGCCGAAGCGCTCGCCGAAATCGACCGCGCGAAGACCACGTTCTTCTCCAACATCAGCCACGAGTTCAGGACGCCGCTCACGCTGATGCTCGGCCCGCTCGAAGAGCTGCTCGCGAGTCCCGACCGCGTGAGTCAGGAGGACATGCGGATCGTCGAGGTCATGCATCGCAACGGCTTGCGGCTTCTGAAGCTCGTCAACGCGCTGCTCGACTTCTCGCGCATCGAGGCCGGGCGCATCGAGATTCATCGGCAGCCGACGGACATCGCCGTGTTCACCGCCGAGCTCGCATCGCTCTTTCGCTCGGCGATCGAAACGGCCGGACTGCGCCTGGAAATCGACACCGGACCGGCGCCCGTGATCGCGGAAATCGACCGCGACATGTGGGAAAAGATCGTGATGAACCTGCTGTCGAACGCGTTCAAGTTCACGTTCGACGGCGTTATCCGGATTGCGCTCCATACGAACGCGGAGCACGGCATCGAACTCTGCGTGAGCGATACCGGCATCGGCATTCCGCAGCAGGAACTCGCGCGCGTGTTCGAGCGCTTTCATCGCGTCGCGGGCGCGGCGGGCCGTTCGATGGAAGGCAGCGGCATCGGGCTGGCGATGGTGCAGGAGCTCGTCAAGCTGCACGGCGGCACGATCCGTGTGGACAGCACGCCCGGCGATGGCGCGTGCTTCACCGTCACGTTGCCCGCGCCGCGCGAACCCGCCGCCGACGCAGAAGGCGCGCCGCATGCCGAAGCGAGCATTCGCGCGCGTTCGTACGTCGATGCCGCCATGCGCTGGATGCCCGACGCGAATGAGCGGCCCGTCGTCGAGAGCGATGACGACACGCCGCTCGGCGTGGACGCGACCGATGAGCCGACGCTCGCCGACGCGCTGCCGGGCCGCGTGCTCGTGGTCGACGACAACGCCGACCTGCGCGACTACATGCGCCGCATGCTGATCGCGGCGGGCCACGAGGTCAGCGTCGCCGCCGATGGCGAAGCCGCGCTCGAGATCGCGCGGCGTGTGCATCCCGGGGTGATCGTCTCCGACGTGATGATGCCGCGCCTCGACGGCTTCGGGCTTTTGCGCGCGCTGCGCGAGGACGAGGCGCTGCGCGAGACGCCGGTCGTGCTGCTGTCGGCGCGCGCGGGCGAGGAGGCGCGCGTCGGCGGACTCGAAGCGGGCGCGGACGATTATCTGACCAAACCTTTCCCGGCGCGCGAACTGCTCGCACGCGTGGCGAGCAATCTGCGCCTCGCGCGATTGCGTCACGCGACCGAACAGAAGCTGCGCGACGAATCGCGCACGCTGGAGATTCTGAATCGCGTCGGCACGACGGTCGCGGGCGAACTCGAACTGAGCCGCGCGGTGCAGGTCGTCGTCGATGCCGCGACCGAGCTGACGGGCGCCGCCTTCGGTTCGTTCTTCTACAACGTGCTCGACGACAAGGGCGCCCGCTATACGCTCTACACGCTGTCGGGCGTGCCGAAGGACACGTTCTCCCGATTCCCGATGCCGCGCAACACCGCCGTGTTCGGCCCGACGTTCGCGGGCGAAGGCATCGTGCGTTCGGACGACATCACGAAAGATCCGCGCTATGGTCACAACGCGCCCCATCACGGCATGCCGAAGGGCCATCTCGCCGTGTGCAGCTATCTCGCCGCGCCGGTCGTCTCGCGCAACGGCGAAGTGCTCGGCGGGCTCTTCTTCGGGCATCCCGAGCCGGGCGTCTTCACCGACCGCGCGGAGCGGATCCTGACCGGCATCGCGTCGCAGGCGGCAATCGCCATCGACAACGCGCGTCTCTATCGGGCCGCGCAGGACGAGATCGACGAGCGCACGAAGGCGCAGGACGCGCTGCGCGATCTGAACGAAACGCTGGAACGCCGCGTGGCCGATGCCGTCGCGGACCGCGATCGCTTATGGGAACTGAGCGAGGATCTGTTCTTCGTCGCGAGCTTCGAGGGTGCGCTGCTGCGCGTCAGTCCTTCATGGACGACGGTGCTCGGCTTCGACTCGCAGCGCCTGCATTCGCACACGGTGATGGACCTCGTGCATCCCGACGACGCGCACGCCGCCACGGCCGAACTCGGCAAGCTGCGCGCGAACGGCCTGCCGGTGCGCTACGAATGCCGTCTGAGCCGCTCGGACGGCGGCTGGCGCTGGATCGCGTGGACGGTATCGCTCGATCCGCGCACGCGGCGCATTCACGGCGTGGGCCGCGACGTCACGGCGGACCGCGAAACCGCCGACGCGCTGCGTCACGCCGAGGAAGCGCTGCGCATGGCGCAGAAGATGGAAGCCATCGGCAAGCTGACGGGCGGCGTCGCGCACGACTTCAACAACCTGCTACAGGTGATCGGCGGCAATCTGCAATTGCTCGCGAAGGACGTCGCCGGGAAGGACAAGCCTGAGCAGCGCGTGAGGAATGCGCTCGCGGGCGTCGCGCGCGGTGCGAATCTCGCGTCGCAGTTGCTCGCGTTCGGCAGACGTCAGCCGCTCGCGCCGAAGGTCGTGAATCTGGGGCGCTTCGTGCGCGGCCTCGACGACATGTTCCGCCGCGCGCTCGGCGACGGCATCGAGATCGAGACCATCGTGTCGGGCGGCTTGTGGAATACGCTCGTCGATCCGTTTCAGGTCGAGAACGCATTGCTCAATCTCGCGATCAACGCGCGCGATGCGATGAACGGTCACGGCAAGCTCACGATCGAAGCGGGCAACGCATCGCTCGACGAAGCCTACGCGATGCGCAACGCCGACGTTTCGCCCGGCCAGTACGTGATGGTCGCCGTGACGGACACGGGCTCGGGCATGTCGCCCGAAGTGCAGGAACGCGCGTTCGAGCCGTTCTTCACGACCAAGCGCGAAGGCCAGGGCACGGGCCTCGGGCTCTCGATGGTGTACGGCTTCGTCAAGCAGTCCGGCGGCCACGTGAAGGTGTACAGCGAGCAGGGACACGGCACGACGGTGCGCCTCTATCTGCCGCGCGCGCGTGCCGAAGAAGACCTCGAAATCAATATCGATGCCGGCCCGGCGAAGGGCGGCAGCGAAACCATTCTCGTCGTCGAGGACGATGAAGAAGTGCGCGCCACCGTCGTCGAACTGCTCGTCGATCTCGGCTATCGCGTGCTGCGGGCGAAGGACGCGCAGAGCGCGCTGGCGATCGTCGAGAGCGGCGTGCCGCTCGATCTGCTCTTCACCGATGTCGTGATGCCCGGACCGTTGCGCAGCACCGAACTCGCGCGCAAGGCGCGGGAACGCGTGCCGGGCATCGCGGTGCTGTTCACGTCGGGCTATACGGATAACGCGATCGTGCATGCGGGGCGGCTCGACGAAGGCATCGATCTGTTGAGCAAGCCTTATACGCACGAGGCGCTGGCGCGCAAGGTGCGGCATGTGCTCGGGCTGTCCTCGCAGGCGTCGGAAGCCGTTGTCGCGGACATCGACACCCATGTGCCGCGTGTCGCCGAGGACGATGCGCCGTCGCGCATGCGGGTGCTGTTCGTCGAAGACGACGAACTCGTGCGCACGAGCACCGCCGAGTTGCTGCGCACGTTCGGACTGGATCTGATCGATGCAGGCAGCGTCGATGAGGCGCTTGCGTTGCTGCGCGAGCATCGCTTCGAAGTGTTGCTGACGGATGTGGATCTCGCGGGGCAATCCGGTGTGGATCTCGCCATCGACGCGTGTCGCGAAGCGCCTGAGCTGGGCGTCGTGTTCGTGAGCGGCTACGATCTCGCGCTCGGCGATGACGAGCGGCGCGCGTTGCCGAGAGCGGTTCAGGTGCGCAAGCCGTTCGATCCGCTGGCGCTGGTCAACGCGTTGAATGCGGCGGTGGCGAGGTAGGGATGATCCGCGGACCTCGCGTTCAGTCGCAGCCCGTTTCGATCGCGTAGCGTTGGCAAACAGCGCCAGTTGCGGCAATCAATCCATTCTTGAGCTCGAACCACATCGAGATCATCCGACACGTCCCTCGCCTGGTCGAAATCCAGAGCCTCGTCCGGCTTTTCGTTGACAAAATACAATCTTTTGACTTTCAAGTTTGGTGTTTCGCTCTGCTACCATCGCCGTGCGTTAGCCGGCCGATGCTGAGTTCAGCATCGCACGCGATGTCGCTACGCTCGACGAATAAAACATCACTGACCATGCCCATATAATTATGCATAACGAATCAAATACGTTGGGGAACCTGGCGATCTTTCGCCGCATTGTCGCCGCATCGGTACTCCTCGCTACAGCGCTTCTCGCTGCGTGCAGCAGCGTCTATGTCGACACACAAACGAAACAAGTCCCGGTTGCACAAATGAAGAAGGTCGCCGATCCGAAACCAGTGCAACTCGTGTTCGAGTTCCAGACGAAGGGAGCGCCCAATGCACGGGCAACGGATAGGTTAAGCAGCGTGGTAAGCAAGGAAGTCAAGGATTCCGGCCTGTTTTCCACGGTTTCCTCAAACCCGCAGCCAAACGCGGGCATGCTCAGCGTCACCCTCAACAACGTCCCCATCACGGAAGACGCGGCTTCCAAGGGCTTTGTTACCGGCCTGACCTTCGGGCTCGCCGGCAATACCGTCACGGATGGATATATCTGCACCGTTCGCTATCTCGCTCCCAATCGGACGACACCGATCGTCAAAACGGCCCGCCACGCGATCCACACAACTGTGGGAAACACCAGTGCGCCACCGAACGCGCAGAAGTCGCCGTCGGCCGTCGATGCTGTCAATCAAATGACGCTCGATGTGCTGAGCAACGCGCTTGACGACTTGTCGCGCGATCCGGCGTTCGAGTGAGGTCGTCATGAGAGCAATCAACTGGATAGCACCGCTGTCGTTGGGCGCGGTCATGCTTTTGGCCGGATGCATGCAGATCCCGATGCATGCCCCGCAACCAAGCGTCGAAAATCTCGCCAAGCTGCGCCGCGCCGATCCTCCTCCCGGCAAGGTGGAGATCGGCAGGTTTTCGCTGGACCCATCGCAACCGGAAGGCATGGATCGCAGTGTCAGCGTCCGTGGCAGTACCGTGACCTCTCCCGTGAAGGACTCGATGGCTCAATATCTGGGTGAGGCATTGCGCGTCGAGTTGCAATCGGCAGGATTACTCGATCCGCAAGCCAACACGATAATCTCGGGCACGCTTCTCGACAGCACATTGAATGGACCTATTGGCACAGGCAATGCCTCGTTGACGGCGCGCTTTGTCGTCAAGCGCTCCGAGGCCGTACAGTACGATCGGACACTTCATGTGGATTCGACGTGGGACTCGCCGTTTGTGGGTGCCATCGCGATTCCTGAAGCTGCGAGGCAGTATGAAGGTTTGTACCGAAAGCTGATCGGCATGCTGCTCAATGACGAGTCGTTCATCAAGTCGCTTGCCGCGCGTTAATCAGCCGCATTCGGCAACTGGGTCAACGCGTTGAATGCGGCGGTGGCGAGGTAGCGTTCCATCGAAGACGCTACCTCGCCACCACATCGACCGCCCCGCTCAGCCCGCGCGGCGCTTTCTCACAGCCTGCGCAAGCAGTTCGAGCACCGGCTCGCTCTGCGTCCAGCCCAGGCACGCATCGGTGATCGACACGCCATGCTTGAGCGGTACGCCGGGCTTGAGATCCTGACGCCCCTCTTCCAGATGGCTCTCGATCATCACGCCGGTAATGCGCCGCTCGCCCGCTTCCAGTTGCCGCGCGATGTCCTGCGCGACGTCCACCTGACGCAGATGCGACTTGTTCGAGTTGGCATGCGAGCAGTCGATCATCACTTGCTCGCGCTGGCCGAGCTTGGCCAATGCACCGCACGCCGCCGCCACACTCTCCGCATCGTAGTTCGGCCCCTTCGTGCCGCCGCGCAGGATCACATGGCAGTCGTCGTTGCCGCGCGTTTCGAAGATCGCGGCCATGCCCATCTTCGTCATGCCCATGAACGCGTGGCTCGCGCGCGCCGCGACGATCGCATCCGCCGCGACCTGCACGCCGCCGTCGGTGCCGTTCTTGAAGCCGATCGGGCAACTCAGACCCGATGCAAGCTGCCGATGACTCTGGCTCTCCGTCGTGCGTGCGCCGATCGCGCCCCACGCGATCAGATCGGCGATGTATTGCGGGCTCAGCAGATCGAGAAACTCCGTCGCGGTCGGAAGACCCAGCGCACTGATGTCGAGCAGAAGTTCACGCGCGCGGCGCAGGCCTTCGTTGATGCGGAAGCTGCCGTCCAGACGCGGATCATTGATGTAGCCCTTCCAGCCCACTGTCGTGCGGGGTTTTTCGAAGTACACGCGCATCACGATGAAGAGATCGTCGCGCAACTGGTCCGCGATTTTCTTCAGACGCTGCGCGTATTCCATCGCCTGATCGTGATCGTGAATGGAGCACGGACCGACGACCACGACGAGCCTGTCATCGCGGCCATGCAGTATGTTCGCGATGGCGCCGCGGCTTTCCTCGACGAGCGTCTGCACGTCGGGCGTAACCGGCAGTTCGTCGAGCAGCAGGGCCGGCGAGATCAGCGGACGCACGGCGCCGATGCGCGTATCGTCGATACGGGTCGTGTCTTGCGTGGCGTCGGCCACGCCTGCTTCCTGATCGCGGGAGGGATTGTCGATGCGGGTCAAGATAGGCTCCGTCATGCGTAATTGATGCAAAATTCAAGGACTTTGTGCGTATTGTCCGCGAGATAACCGACTCGCGGCGCAATCATCCATTATCGCACTTGCAGCAGCCCGCTTGCCCGATCGTGCGTATCATGAAGTCGCTCGGACACACTCAAAGGGAGAAGATCATGCGTATCGAAACGTCATTCCTGTTCGACCTGGACGGCACGCTCGTCGATAGCGTCTATCAGCACGTGCTCGCGTGGAAGGAAGCGCTCGACGCCGAAGGAATCGAGTTGTCCGTGTGGCGCATCCATCGCAAGATCGGTATGAGCGGCGGGCTCTTCACCAATCAGTTGCTGCGCGAAACGCATGGCGAGATCGCCGCGGATCGCGTCGAACGGCTGCGTCTGTTGCATGCGGAAGCGTACAAGCGGCTGCGCGCGCAGGTCTGCCCGCTGCCGGGCGCGCGCGAGTTGCTCGACGCGCTGACGCAGGCCGGTACGAAATGGGCCATCGCGACGAGCGGACGCATGGAGACCGCGCAGGTCAATCTCGAAGCGCTGGGTGTCGATCCGTCGAAGCAGGTGGTCATCACGCGCGACATGGTGAAGTACGCGAAGCCCGATCCCGATCTCTTCCTCGCCGCGGCCGCGCGCCTGAACGTACCGATCGAGCATACCGTTGTCGTCGGCGACAGCATCTGGGACATGCTCGCCGCGCGCCGATGCCGCTCGCTCGGCGTCGGCCTGCTCTCGGGCGGTTATGGCAGCGACGAACTGGAGCGCTCGGGCGCCTTGCGCGTGTATGAAGATCCCGCGGATCTGCTGCTGCATCTCGATGAAGTCGCGGCGCGTCCGTGAGATGATCGCGCGCATGACCTCCTCTTCTCTCATCGACATTCGGCCCTGGGGCGACGCGCATCTCTATACGTTGCGCAATGCGTCGGGTATGCGCATCGAGATCAGCGATCTGGGCGCGACGCTCGTCTCATGGTTCGCGCCCGACCGCGACGGACATCTCGCCGACGTGCTGCTCGGCCACGACACGCCCGCCGACTATCTGAACGGCAGCGCATTCATGGGCGCGATCATCGGGCGCTGGGCCAATCGCATCCGCGATGGACGCTTCATGCTCGACGGCCTCGCGTATCAGGTCGAGCGCAACGAAGGCGCGAATCATCTGCACGGTGGTTCGGCGGGTTTTCATCGGCAGATGTGGCGCGTGGACGTGGCCGATGACGCGCTCGTCATGACGCTGCGTTCGCCCGCGGGCGCGGCGGGCTTTCCCGGCAATCTCGATGTGACCGTGCGCTACGCACTGAACGACGCGGGCACGTTATCGATCGATTACGAAGCGCGCACCGATGCACCGACGCCCGTCAGCCTGACGAACCATGCGTACTTCAATCTGAGCAATGACGCGAGCATTCGGGACCATGAAATATCGATTGCATCGGATACGTACCTTGCGATCGATGCGCAGTCGATTCCCGTTGCACGCGAAGCGGTAGCGAACGGCGTGTTCGATTTGCGCGAGCCCGCATCGATCGGGGCGCGTCTCGATGCATCGCATCCGCAATTCACGCTCGCGGGCGGCTTCGATCATTGCTATGTGCTGGGCGAAGACGCGCAAGAACCGCGCACGGTCGCCGTGCTGTTCGACCCGTCGAGCGGACGCGAATTGAGCGTCGCCACCGATGTGCGCGGCTTGCAGTTCTATTCGGGGAATTATCTGGAAGGCGTGAGCGCGCGCAATGGGTCGCGCTATCGCAAGCATGCGGGGCTGTGTCTCGAAGCAGGCGGCTTTCCGGACGAGATCAACATGGACGGCGAGCGCGCCGTCCTGCGTCCCGACGCGGTGTATCGTCAGCGCACGCGCTATACGTTGCGCGTGCGCTGACGCGCGATCAGAAGATGTTGCGCAAGCCGATCGATACGCCCGTCTGATTCGAGCGGCCCGGCAATTCGACATCGGCCGCGCCCGTCACCTTGTTGAAGTCGACGGTGCCATACACTTCGGTGCGCTTCGACAACGCATACTCCGCCAGCGCGACGCCCGTGTAGCGATTGCCGCTGCCCGTCGCGCCGCCGCCGATGGCCGCGTTCTTCATATGGTCGTAGTAGAACGCGCCCGTGAGCAACAGCGCCGGCGTGACCTGATACGTGATGCCCGCGAACGGACCGTCGTCGCGGCGGCCCGAGCCCTTCAGGATATCCGTGCCCGACACGAGCCCGCGCTGTTGCAGGATGCTGTCGACGAAGCCGGTGTCGTCGGTCGAATGCAGATAGCCCGCATAGAGCTTGGCCGCGCCGATCGTATAGACCGCGTTCGCGTTCCAGATCTTCTGCTTGTTCGACGAGTTGTCGCTGTTCTGCTGATAACCGCCGCCGATGGACAACGGACCCATCGCATACGACGCCGTGAAGCCGTACATGTTGCCCGCGCCCATATGGCCCGGCACCTGACCGGAGAAGCCGCCCGCGCCGGTCGCCGTGTAGTTCGTGCCGAACGAGTACATCGCGCCGAGCGTGAGGCCCGCGAACGTGCCGTTGTACTTCACCGCGTTATCGGCATAGAGACCCGCGCCCAGTGCAACCGGCAGCCATGCGTTCTCGAAGTAGTTGCCGACGGTGAGCGGATCATAAGTGTCGCCGAGCATATCGAAGAGCGGCGTCTTCTGGCGGCCAAGCGTCAGCGTGCCGTACTGGTTCGACAGACCGACGTAGGCCGCGCGGTTGAATGCGCGCGCGCTGTCGGAGTACTGGCCGTTCTCCAACTCCACACCGCTTTCCAGCCGGAAGATCGCCTTCAGGCCACCGCCGAGATCTTCCTCGCCCTTCAGGCCGATACGGCTATTGGTGATCGCGCCGTTGGTCATGAACAGCTTGCCGTCGTTATTGGCGTTGGCGTTCGTGAGATAACGCACGCTGACGTCGGCGACGCCATAGAGCGTGACCGAGCTTTGCGCGAATGCGGACTGACAGGCGAGCGCGATGACCGATGCACCCATCCCTGCGATGGCACGCGATGTGATTGTCTTCATGATGTGTTGGAGCGTCTATTTATTAGCGATTTTGTGGGGCTTCGATGCGTCGCCTTTCAGTTCACTGTCTAGATGAACGCGGCTTCGGCGTGACGCATGAAGGCACGCGTTTTTTAACACATCAATTGTCGCGATGCGTGGTTTCGTGCACTACGTGTGGTGTTTTTGCGCAACAGGCTTAGGCGTTCACGCTCTCGCCTGCATCGGCTCGGACGGCACCGCTTCGAGAAACCCGCGTCCCATCTCCTTTTCGAAACGAGACGGGCTGCCCTCCCACACGATGCGCGCATGTTCGAGCACATAGACGCGGTCCGCATGAGGCAGCGCGAACGTGACGTTCTGCTCGCCGAGCAACACGGTGATCGGCGTGGTCTTCTGCATCAGTTCCATCGCCTTCGACAATTGCTCAAGGATCACCGGCGCGAGGCCGAGCGTCGGCTCGTCGAGAATGAGGAGCTTCGGCTGCATCATCAGCGCGCGAGCGATGGCGAGCATCTGCTGCTCGCCGCCCGACAGCGTGCGCGCGGTCTGCTTCTCACGCGCTTGGAGAATCGGAAAGAGTTCGAAGAGCCACTTGAGCTGATCGGCGCGCGCCTTGTCGGAGAGATGATAGCCGCCGAGATCCAGGTTCTCGCGCACGGTCATATCGCCGAAAAGCTCGCGCGTTTCCGGACATTGCACGATGCCCCCGCGAGCGATCGCCGCGCCGCTCATGCCCTTCAGATCCTTCGATCCATAGCGGATGGTCCCTTCGTAAGGCACGAGCCCGGAGATCGCGTTGAAGAGCGTCGTCTTGCCTGCACCGTTCAATCCCACGACCGATACGAACTCGCCTTCGCGCACATGCATGTTCACGCCGTCGAGCGCGCGCGCCTTGCCGTAGAGCACGCCTACATTGTCGACCTGAAGGATCGAAGGCTTGCTGCTGACTACTTCCACGCCGCGCTCGCGCGCCTCGATCTTGCCGCCGAGATACACGCGGCGCACGGTTTCGTTTCGCATCACCTCGTCGGCGGAGCCTTGCGCGACATACTCGCCGAGATACATCGCGAGCACGCGATCCGCGAGCGCCGCGAGGCTCTTCACGTTGTGATCGACGAGCAGCACCGCGCGCCCTTCCGCACGAAAGCCGCGGATCAATTCGGAGAAGGTTTCCGACTCGGCCGCGGTGAGTCCCGCGAAGGGTTCGTCGACGAGCACGACGCGCGGATCGCGCGCGATCGCCTTCGCCATTTCCATGCGGCGCAGATCGGCGAAAGGCAGCGTCGCCGGATGACGATGCATCACCTTGGCGAGACCCACGCGCTCCGCGATCTCGCGCGCGCGGCGATTGACATGCGGATCGGCGGCGAGCTTCACGAGCGAATCGGGCAACAGCGCTAGCTTGATATGCTCCAGCACCGTTTGCCGATGCAGCGGCCGCGAATGCTGAAACACGATGCCCACGCCCGCGCGCGCGATGCGATGCGGCAGCCAGCCGGCCATCTCGACGCCATCGACCTTGATCGAACCCGCATTGGGCCGCTCGATGCCCATGATGAGCTTCATCACCGTCGACTTGCCCGAGCCGTTCGGGCCGATCAGGCCGAGTATCTCGCCGGGTTCGATATCGAAGCCGATATCCTTCACCGCGACGAGACCGCCGAAGCGCTTCGTCAGACCGCGCACGGAGAGCAGAGGTGAATCGTTCATTCGCGCTCCTTCACGCGCAGGATGTTGCCGAGCAAGCCATCCGGAAAGAACAGGATGACCGCGAGCGCGACGGCCGCGACCACGAACGTGTTGATCTGCCCGAGCGGACGCAGGAATTCGCCCGCGACGATGAGAAAGATCGAGCCGAGCACCGCGCCGAGTATCGTGCGCCGCCCGCCGAGCACGGCCGCGATGATGATCTGCACGCCGATGCCGATATCGACCACCGTGCTCACCGACGCCGTGCCCTGATAGAACACGAGCATCGCGCCCGCGACGCCGGAGAACACCGCGCTGATGCAGAACGCCGCGAGCTTGTGCTTCACGACGTTGAAGCCGAGCGCCTGCGCGCCAATGGTGTCCTGCCCGCTCGCCTGCAGAATGAGGCCGATCGCCGAGCGCGACAGGCCGAACAGGATGATCGCGCAGCCGATCAGGAACGCGAGCGCGATCCAGTAGTTGTTGCTTGCGTCGACGGACATCACGTCGGGCACCATCATGCCGATCTCGCCGCCCGTGACGCCCGCGAAGATCACGATCGCGTTCTGCAACAGCAACACGGCGACGAGCGTCACGAGGCCGAAGTACGGCCCGCGCAAACGCAGCGCGGGCACCGCGAGCAGCAGGCCGCCGACGAGCGCGACGAGTCCGCCTGCCATCACGCAAATGGGTATCGGCGCGGCGGCGTGCGCGTTCAGTATCGCGGCGGAATAGGCGCCGAGTCCGATCAGGAAGGTCGGACCGAAGTTGACCTCGCCGGCGAAGCCGAACAGCAAGTCCCACGACATCGCGAAGACGCCGAAGTAATACGCGACGGTCAGCACGCCGAGGATATAACCCGTGAGCCACCACGGCAGCGTCGCGGCGACGATCGCGAGCAAAATCGCGGACATTGTCAGACGCGAGCGAACGATGTCTTTCATGATCAGCGCCGTCCGAGAAAGCCTTGCGGCCGCACATACACGACGAGCACGAGCAGCAGCAGCGCGGGCAGCGGCCGCAGCGTCGGCGCGATGAGATACGCGGTGACGGTCTCCAGATAGCCCACCACATACGCGGCCATCAACGAACCCGAGACGCTCCCGAGACCGCCCAGCACGACGATGGAGAACGCGCTCGCCGTGAGTTGTCCCGTGTTGTTCGTGCTCACGCCGAGAAACGACGCGAGCAGCACGCCCGCGATGCCCGCGAGCACGCCGTATAGCGTCCACGCGAGCAGATAGATGCGCGACAGCTCGAAGCCGAGCAGCGTGAGGCCGCGCGGATTCATCGATGCCGCGAGCAGCGCCTTGCCCGCTTTCGTGCGATTCACGAAGAGCCACAACAGCCCGATCACGACCCAGCACACCACCGCGATCATGATCTCGTTGTACGGCACGCGCACGCCCGCGACGCTCGCGACGCCGGGAATCAGCGGGCGCATCGTGATGGGGTTGTCGGAGAAGAGATAGGCCATCCCCTGCTGGATCATGATGCCCCAGAGGAGCGTGCCCGTCAGCACGAAGATCTCCTTCTCTTCACGCGGAATCGCGGCGGAATTCTGAATGGGCCGCACCACCATGAAATAGGTGATGAAAGCGGCGATCATCCCGCAGATCACGCCGAGCGGCGTGGCGATGTACGTGCCCAGTCCCGCTTCGCCGGCGAGCGCCCAGCCGAGCAGCGCGGCGATCAGCATCACGCCGCCGTGCGAGAGATTGAGCACGCCGGAGACGCCGAAGATCAGCGTGAAGCCGATCGCACCGAGCGCGTAAAGCGAACTGATGGCGAAGCCATCGATGAGTATTTGCAGTGGCAGCATGGCGGCCTTTTTAGTCGATGTCTACGTGGAACCGGTCCCCGCAACATGCGCAAGGCGCACGCGCCTTGCGCGACGCAAAGGCGTTCAGTTCGCGGCCGCCTGCACCTTCACGAAGGCCGGAAACTTGACCTTCCCGTTCGCCACCGACTTCGGCCAGATCGCCACCTGCTTGCCGTTTTGCCATTGCAGGTTGATGCCGGTGATATAGCCTTCACCGTACTTCAACGCATGGGTGAACTGATCGTTCTTGCCGTAGAACTGCCAGCGCCCGATCGTGCCGACATAATCGGTCTTCTCCAGCGCATCGACCATCTTGTCGGGATCGGTCGAGCCCTGGTTGCGATGAATCGCATCGGCGAGGATGTACACGAGGTCATAGCTCGTGAAGCCGTCGTATGCGGGCGATACGCCGGCAAAGTGTTTCTGGTACGACTCGACGAAAGGCACGGTCTTCGGCGTCATCGCGACGCCGGGCGCCGCCGCCGATGCGGTGATGACGCCTTCGGTCGCGCCGTTGGTGTCTTTCCAGAAGCTCGTCGTCGTGGCCTGCGAGCTTTGGCCCGACATCGGAATCGGCACTTGCTGATCGTGCCATTGCACGGTCGGCTGCACACCGACATGGCTGATGCCCGTCGTGATCGTGTCCGGATGCTTCGCTTCGATCTGATTGAAGATCGGCGTGAAGTCGGATGTGTCCGGATTGAAGCGGATGTGATCCAGCACTTTCAGGCCCGCTTTCGGCAGGCATTCGAGGTAGCGTTCGTCGAGCGGCTTGGTCCACGCGGCGTCTTCGCTCATCACGACGGTCGTCTTCATCTTGAACTCGCCGACGAGCACGTCATGCGAGAAATCGCAGATCGACTGCGCGATGAACGCGGACGTCATCCAGCCGTGAAAGGTGTACTTGTAGTTGGCGTAATCGTCGTGGACGCGCTTCGATATTTCATTGCTCGCCGCGCCCGGCGTGATGAACGGCATCTTCAGGCGCGCGGACCAGGGCTCCATCGCGAGCGCCACTTCGCTGATATAGCTGCCGATGATCGCGACCACCTTGTCCTGGCTCGCCGCGCGCTGAAACGCACGCACGCCGTCCGATGCCGACGAGTGGTCGTCATAAGCGATGATCTGGATCTGCCGGCCATCGACGCCGCCCTTGGCATTGATCTCCTCCGCGGCGAGTTGCGCGGCCTTGCTGATCGACGCACCGGCCACGGCGGACTCTTCGCTGATGACGCCGATCTTGATCGGCTCCCCCGCTGCGTGCGCCGTGGCCGAGAGGCCCAGCCCCGCCATCACCGTACCCGTTGCAATGACGGTACTCATTCCCCGCCGCGACTTGCCCTTTGACATCATCAGTCTCCTCTTTGTAATCGCGAAACGATCGTGGAGCGACGCCAACCAGACACATGACACATGCAGCAATTAAGGATTTGCCGACAAACAGTAGCACTCGCGTTTCATGCGCTGAATCGGTACTAACGATAAAGACGGTCATGCGAAAACGTCATCAATGATGCGCGATGCTTTCAGACAGCTTGCGCGATGAAGTCGCGCAACCATCGATGCGCGGGATCGCGATGGACGCGTTCGTGCCAGTACATCGACATCTCGTAGCCGGGTACATCGACGGGCGGCGTGACACTGCGCAGCTCGGGCCAGTGTTTCGCTAGTCTGAGCGGTTGCATCGAAACGAGATCGGTCGTCGCGAGCACGGAACGCACGAACAGGAAGTGCGGCACCGAAAGCGCCACATGCCGTTGCATGCCGAGCGTCGCGAGCGCGGCGTCCGTGGGCCCGGCGAATCCGCCGCCATCGGGCGACACGATCACGTGTTCCAGCGCGCAGAACTGCGCGAGCGTAGGCCGCCGTTTCAACTTCGGATGATCCTTGCGTCCCACGAGCACATAGCTTTCCGTGTACAGCACCTGCTGATGAAAGCCGGCCGTTTCAGGCGATGTGATGTGAAACGCGAGATCGATCTCGCCGTTCTCCGCCTGCTTCGCGAGCCGCTGCGGCATGATCTCCAGCACCGCGATCCGCGTATGCGGCGCGGCCGCGCGCAAGCCGCTCAACGCGGGCAGCAGCACGGTCGATTCCGTGTAGTCGGTGGCAGCGATGCGCCATGTGTTGTCGGCGGTCGCGGGATCGAACGCGGCTTCCGGCGACACCGCGCGTTCGAGCGACGCGAGCGCCTCGCGTAATGGCTCGCGCAGACTTTCGGCGCGCGCCGTCGGCCGCATGCCGCGCGGTCCGGGCAACAGCAAGGGATCGCCGAAGATATCGCGCAGCTTGGCGAGATGCACGCTGACGGACGGCTGTGAGAAATGAAGACGCTCGGCCGCGCGCGTGACGTTCTGCTCGGCGAGCAGGACATCGAGCGTGACGAGCAGATTGAGATCGAGCCTTCTCAAGATATTAATCATGGCAATGCCTGCAATTTCAGATATTCATTTCCAATATACCCGCGCCGTCACTAAGCTGGCCATCATTCCTGAACCGATTTGGAGATTGCCTGATGAAAGTGTTGATCGTGTATGCCCATCCGGAACGCCGCTCGCTGAACGGCGCCATCAATGATTTCACCGTCGAGCGCCTGCGCGCCAATGGCCACGAGGTGCAGGTTTCCGACCTGTACGCGATGAACTGGAAAGCCTCGCTCGATGCGAACGACGTCCGCGAACGCAACGGCGATGCGCCGTTTCATGCGGCCCTCGACTCGAAGCACGCATTCGAGAACGGTCTGCAAAGCCGCGATATCGAAATCGAGCAGGACAAGCTGCGCTGGGCCGACGCCCTGATCCTGCAATTCCCGATGTGGTGGTTCTCGATGCCCGCGATCATGAAGGGCTGGGTCGAGCGCGTGTACGCGTATGGTTTCGGCTATGGGGTGGGCGAGCATTCGGACACGCACTGGGGCGACCGCTACGGGGAGGGTCTGATGGCGGGCAAGCGCGCGATGATCGTCGTCACGACGGGCGGGTGGGAATCGCATTACAGCCCGCGCGGCATCAACGGACCGATCGACGATATTCTGTTTCCGATTCAGCATGGGATGCTGTTTTATCCCGGGTTCGATGTGCTGCCGCCGTTCGTTCTCTATCACACGAGCATGATGGACGATGCGCGTCTTCGTGCGACTTACGATGCGCTCGGGCAGCGGCTCGATCGACTCTGGGATGACGCGCCTATCGCGTTTCGCAAGCAGAATCACGGGGATTATGCGATTCCTCTTCTCACGTTGCGTGAGGGACTGGCTGCGGGGAAGACGGGGTTCGCTGCGCACGTCGATTGAGGCAGGGCGCGGGAGAGGTCGATGGGGTTTTCGCCGGATCCCGTTAGCGTAGTGGTTTATTAGCACTGCCCCTCCCCGGGGCGGGGGTCACTTTCTTTGCTGCTGCAAAGAAAGTAACCAAAGAAAGCAGCTCGTTTAGGCCCGCGGTCACACGCACGTTGGCCATGCTTGCCAGCCCGCGATGGCACTCGCCTAAGTGTCGCCCTCGAAGGACCAATCGGGCTTGGCTCGCGCACGGTCTGCCGCCCGAGACGTTTCAGCGCGATGGTTCAGCACCAAATAGCTTCGGCACAGCGCTACGCGCTGCCGCTGGGTATGCGAGGGAAGCCAACGAAGAAGAAGCGCGCGCAAACCCGATTAACCCATCGGCCGCAAAGCGGGCCGGAGCTCTTTGGTGCTGAACCAGTTTGTTCTGTGGTGCGATGAGTCAGACCGTGCGCGGTCCAAGCCCCGTGAGACCTGCGAGGGCACTCGCTACTGCCGGGCCATTCAGCCAATCGCCTGTGCCGCGGCCGGTGTGAAGTGCTTAGGCTGGGGATAGCTGTTTCTTTGGTTACTTTCTTTGCAGCAGCAAAGAAAGTGACTGCCGCCCCGCACAGGGGCAGTGCTAATAAACCAACACGAATACGGGATCCGGCGAAAACCCAAAAACCCGAACCCAACCGATAAGCAAAATCCAGCGAAACTCCCCAACTCACTCTAAGATTGACCCTTCGACGCGCCGAACACGGCGCACTACCGGAGGATGACATCGAATGCTGACGATCTGGGGCAGAGCCAACTCGGTCAATGTGCAGAAAGTGCTGTGGTGCTGCGATGAACTAAAACTCGCGTACGAGCGCATCGACGCGGGCCTGCAATTCGGTCGCAACAACGAGCCCGGCTATCTCGAGATGAACCCGATGGGCCGCGTGCCCACCCTGGTCGACGGCGATTTCGTGCTGTGGGAATCGAATTCGATCATCCGTTATCTCGCGATGCAATACGGCCCGGCCACCACGCTCTACCCCGCCGAGCCGAAGATTCGCGCAAGCGCGGATCGCTGGCTCGACTGGGCACTCTCCACGCTGCAACCGACCGAGCGCCCGCTCTTCTGGGGCTATATCCGCACGAGCGCAGCGGATCGCGACGTCGCGAAGCTCGCCGCCGCCGCAAGCGAAGTCGAAAAGCTCTGGCGCGTCATCGATACGCATCTGAAAGGCCGCAACTATCTCGAAGGCAACTCGTTCACGCTCGCCGATATCGTCATCGGCGCTTACGCGCGCCGCTGGTTCGGCATCGCGGAGCTCGCGCGGCCGTCGTTGCCCGAGCTGGAACGCTGGTACGTGGGCATCACGCAGCGCACAGGCTTTCAGCATCATGTGTCGCCTGCATTGACCTGACCGGGGCGCATCGCCATGACCATCGAACTGCATACCTGGAACACGCCCAACGGACGCAAGATCAGCGTCGCGCTGGAGGAAATGCAACTGCCCTACAGCGTGAAAACGGTAAACATCACGAAGGGCGAGCAACACGCTCCCGGCTTTCTGCGCATCAGCCCGAACAACCGCATTCCGGCGATCGTCGATCCGCACGGCCCCGACGGCCAGCCGATCAGCATCTTCGAATCCGGCGCGATCCTGCTCTATCTCGGCGAGAAAACCGGCAAGTTCCTGCCCGCAAGCCTGCGCGAACGCGTGCCCGTGCTCGAATGGCTGATGTGGCAGATGGGCGGCTTCGGCCCGATGCCCGGACAGGTGCATCACTTCCGCATGGTCGAGGCGGAATGCGACCGGCGCTACGCACTGAAGCGCTATTCCGATGAAACCCGCCGTCTGTACGGCGTGCTCGACACGCGTCTCGCGCAGGTGGAATACGTGGCGGGCGATTTGTCGGTTGCCGATTTCGCGATTCTCGGCTGGGCGTGGCGACACGAACGTCATCAGGTTTCGCTCGATGATTACCCCAACGTCAAGCGCTGGTATGAAGCGCTCTTCGCGCGCCCGGCCGTCAGACGCGGCTTCGAGGTCAAGCTCGACGATCTCGTCTGACGTTCGCGTGGTGCGCCGGCGTCAGTCGTGTGTAAGGCTTGCGGGCATAATCGAAGAAAACGCATTGAAATGCGCGCACAGGAGACGACGATGACACCCGGCATGTACGACGATGGCCTTCCCAAAACGGCCGCCAACTTCGCGGCGCTGACGCCGCTCATGTTCATCGAGCGCGCGGCGTCCGTGTATCCGACGCGCCCCGCGATCGTGCACGGCGACGTGCGGCGCAACTGGGCCGAGACCTACGCGCGCACGCGGCGGCTCGCGTCGGCGCTCGCGGCACGAGGCATCGGTCTCTCCGATACCGTCGCCGCAATGCTGCCCAACACACCGGAAATGGTCGAAGCGCACTTCGGCGTGCCGATGACGGGCGCCGTGCTCAACACGCTCAACACGCGGCTCGACGCCACCACGCTCGCCTTCATGCTCACGCATGGCGAAGCGAAAGCGGTGCTCGTCGATCGCGAGTTCTCCGACGTGATGCGTAAAGCGCTCAAGGACGTGCCGCAGGATGTGCTCGTCATCGATGTCGACGATCCGCAGTACACGGGCGCGGGCGAACGCATCGGCGAAATCGACTACGAGACGTTGCTCGCGAGCGGCGATCCCGCATACGAATGGTCGCCGCCATCGGACGAATGGAACGCCATCTGTCTGAACTACACGTCGGGGACGACGGGCAATCCGAAGGGTGTCGTCTATCACCATCGCGGCGCGTACACGAACGCGGTCAGCAATATCCTCGAATGGGACATGCCGAAGCACGCCGTGTACTTGTGGACGCTGCCGATGTTCCATTGCAACGGCTGGTGCTTTCCGTGGACCGTCGCGGCCCGCGCGGGCGTGAACGTGTGCCTGCGCCGCGTCGATGCGAAGTCCATCCTCGATCTGATCCGCAGCGAAGGCGTCACGCATTACTGCGGTGCGCCGATCGTGCAGAACCTGCTCGTCAATGCACCCGACGAGATGAAGGCCGGCATCGAACAGAAGGTTCACGCGATGGTCGCGGGCGCCGCGCCGCCCGCCGCGATGATCGAAGGCATGGAACGCATGGGCTTCGAGCTGACCCACGTCTACGGGCTCACTGAAGTCTATGGCCCGGCCACGGTGTGTCCGCAGCAGGCCGAATGGAGCGCGCTCGATATCGGCGAACGCGCGCGGCTCAATGCGCGGCAAGGCGTGCGCTATCACCTGCAGGATGCGGTGACCGTGCGCGATCCGCTTTCGATGGAACTCGTGCCTTCGGACGGCGAGACCATCGGCGAGATCATGTTTCGCGGCAACATCGCGATGAAAGGCTATCTCAAGAACCCTGCCGCGACGGAAGAAGCGTTTCGCGGCGGCTGGTTCCATACGGGCGATCTCGCGGTCGCTTATCCCGATGGTTATGTGCGCATCAAGGATCGCAGCAAGGACATCATCATCTCGGGCGGCGAGAACATATCGAGCATCGAAGTGGAAGATGTGCTGTACAGGCATCCGGCCGTGCTCGCGGTGGCCGTCGTCGCGAAACCGGATGCGCGCTGGGGTGAAACGCCATGCGCGTTCGTCGAACTGAAGTCCGGCGCACAAGTCAGCGCGGAGGATTTGATCGCGCATTGCAAGAAGCATCTGGCGGGCTTCAAGGTGCCGCGCGCGATCGAGTTCTGCGAGTTGCCGAAGACATCCACCGGCAAGATTCAGAAATTCGAATTGCGCAAGCGCGCGGGTTCGGTGACCGCGATCGACGTCTGAAGGAGAGCATGAGCATGAGCGAACTCGTTCTGATCGAACGCGATGCGTATGAAACCCGCGGCGTCGTCAAGCTCACGCTGAACCGGCCCGATGCGTTCAACGCGTTATCCGAAGCGATGCTCGAAGCGCTCGAACGCGCGCTTGCGGACATCGCAGGATCGGATGCGCGTGTCGTCGTGCTCGCGGGCGCGGGGCGCGCGTTCAGCGCGGGCCACGATCTCAAAGAGATGCGCGCGGAACCCGCGCTCGATTACTATCGCGAGCTGTTCGCGCGCTGCTCGCGCATGATGCTGACGATCCAGCGCATGCCGCAGCCGGTGATCGCGCGTGTGCATGGCGTCGCGACCGCGGCGGGCTGTCAGCTCGTCGCGATGTGCGATCTCGCGGTGGCATCGAGCGAAGCGCGTTTCGCCGTATCGGGCGTGAATCTCGGGCTCTTTTGCGCGACGCCGGGCGTGGCGCTGTCGCGCAACGTATCGCGCAAGGCCGCGTTCGAGATGCTCGTCACCGGCGAATTCATCGATGCGGCGACCGCGCGCGAACGCGGCCTCGTGAATCGCGTCGCGTCGCCAGCCGAACTCGACGATGCCGTGCGCACGCTTGCCGCGACCATCGCCGCCAAACCGCGCGAAGCGGTCGCGGCGGGCAAGGGTTTGTTCTATCGGCAACTCGAAACCGGCATCGAAGCTGCATATGCACTCGCATCGGAAACGATGGCCTGCAACATGATGCAGGACGCCGCGCTCGAAGGAACGCAGGCGTTCATCGAAAAGCGTCCGCCGCGTCGGGATTGAACGCCTAGGTCACGTGCTCGACCGGATGCTTGTCGAGCCACGCGTTCTCTTCATCGCTGTATAGACGGGAGCGCGTGAGAAAGCGCAGACCGGAAGGACGCTCCAGCGAAAACATGCCGCCATTGCCCGGCACGGCATCGATGATGAGCTGCGTGTGCTGCCAGTACTCGTACTGCGATTCGGTCATGTAGAACGGCACGCCGCCGATCGCGCCCAGCTTGACGTCCGAGCCGCCGACCATGAATTCGCTGACCGGAAAGCACATCGGCGCACTGCCGTCGCAGCATCCGCCGGATTGATGGAACAGCACCTCGCCGTGCTCGGTCTTGAGCTTTTCGATCAAGTCGATCGCGGCGGGCGTCGCGGTCACGCGCTGCACTTCCTGTTCGCTCATGATGTCCCCGTTGTTCGAGTCGGGGGGGGGGGGGGGCCGGCGGGGCGCCCCCCCCCCGGCAGGAACCACAGCCGCGGG